>VGCQ01000356.1 GCA_016870055.1 Alphaproteobacteria bacterium
TCCGCGCCGCCGACGCTGGCGCAGCCTCAACCGGCGCCGCTCGCGCCGCCGGTCGTCGTTGCCGCACCGCCGCCGCCGCCGCCCGTCATCACGACCCTGCCGACCATCGGCCAGGCACAGGCCGCGCAGCCGCCGGCCGCTGGCGTCGACGAGGCCGTGGCGCGCCCACCTGCCGCCGAAGCGGTGAAGCCGCCGGCGCGGGTCGACACGCCGATCAGCGTGCGCACCAACAGCTGGGTCGAGCTGCGGGCACCCAACGGCGACGTGCTCGCCCAGACTTATCTGCGGGCCGGCGAGACCTACGTCGTGCCGGCCGGCATCGGCTATCGCATCTACGACGCGCGTTAGCCGCGGCTGACCCGGCGGCCCCGGCTGGATATGCCGGCGCGGCGCCACTAAATTGGCGGTCATGAGTATCAGGCCCTATCGCGACATCGTGCGCCGCAAGTCGCGGCGCATCATGGTCGGTTCCGTGCCGGTCGGCGGTGATGCGCCGATCACGGTCCAGACCATGACCAACACGCTGACCGCCGATGCCGAGGCGACGATCGCCCAGATCCGGCGCTGCGAGGAGGCTGGCGTCGATATCGTGCGGGTGTCCTGCCCGGACGAGGCGTCGACCGCGGCGCTCCCGGCCATCGTCAAGGCGGCCAAGGTGCCGGTCGTGGCCGACATCCATTTCCACTACCGCCGCGCCATCGAGGCGGCCGAGGCCGGCGCCGCCTGCCTGCGCATCAATCCCGGCAATATCGGCAGCGCCGAGCGGGTGCGCGAGGTCGTCAAGGCGGCCAAGGATCATGGCTGCTCGATGCGCATCGGCGTCAATGCCGGTTCGCTCGAGAAGGACCTGCTGGAGAAGTACGGCGAGCCGTGTCCCGAGGCCATGGTCGAAAGCGCGCTCGACCATGCCCGCATCCTGCAGGACCACGACTTCCACGAGTTCAAGATCAGCGTGAAGGCGTCCGACGTCTTCCTCGCCGTGGCGGCCTACCAGCAGCTCGCCGATGCCTGCGACTATCCCCTGCATATCGGCGTCACCGAAGCGGGCGGCTTGCGCACCGGCACGGTGAAGTCGTCGATCGGCCTCGGCTCGCTGCTGTGGGCCGGCATCGGCGACACGCTGCGCGTCTCGTTGTCGGCCGAGCCCGAGGAGGAGGTGCGGGTCGGCTTCGAGCTTCTGAAGGCCCTGAACCTCCGCCATCGCGGCGTCAACGTCGTGTCCTGCCCGTCCTGCGCGCGCCAGCAGTTCGACGTCATCCGCACCGTCGAGGCGCTGGAGAAGCGCGTCGCCCACATCACCACGCCGATGACGGTGTCGGTGATCGGCTGCGTCGTGAACGGGCCGGGCGAGGCGCGCGAGACCGACATCGGCTTCACCGGCGGCGGCCACGGTACGCACCAGGTCTACGTCGCCGGCGTGCCGCACCATCGGCTGAAGGACGCCGACATCGTCGAGCACCTCGCCGCGATGATCGAGAAGAAGGCGGCCGAGATCGAGGCTGCGAAGGCGAAGGAGGCCGAGCGACACCCCGTCGCCGCCGAATAGCTTTTTCGACCTTCCTCTTCGATCATCAATCCGGGGCAATTTCCCATGAGCAAGCTTCAGCCCGTGCGCGGCACGCACGACATCCTTCCCGACGACTATCGGCGCTTCGCCCATGTCGTCGACACGGCGCGCGAGGTGGCGCGCCTCTACGGCTATCGCGAGATGGCCACGCCCGTCTTCGAGTTCACCGAGCTGTTCGCCCGCGGCATCGGCGAGACGACCGACGTGGTGTCCAAGGAGATGTACACTTTCACCGACCGCGGCGGCGAATCGCTCACCCTGCGGCCGGAATACACCGCCGGCATTTGCCGCGCCTTCGTGAGCAACGGCGAGCTCGGCCAGCAGCTGCCGGTGAAGATCTTCGCCGCCGGCCCGATGTTCCGCTACGAGCGGCCGCAGAAGGGCCGCCAGCGCCAGTTCCATCAGATCGACCTCGAGGTGCTGGGCGCGCCGGAGCCGGGCGCCGACATCGAGGTGATCTCGGTGGCGGCCGACATCCTCGACCGGCTGGGCATCCTCGAGCGCTGCACGCTCCAGCTCAACTCGTTGGGCGATCCCGAGAGCCGGACGGCCTACCGCAAGGTGCTGGTCGACTACTACTCGGCCCACCTGGGCAAGCTCTCCGAGGACTCGCGCGATCGCCTGGAGCGCAATCCGTTGCGCATCCTCGACAGCAAGGACGAGGGCGACAAGGCGGTCAACGCCAATGCGCCGTCCTTCGCCAATCACCTGAACCAGACGAGCCGCGACTTCTTCGCCGCCGTCAAGGACGGGCTTTCCGCCGCCGGCATCGCCTTCGCGGTCGATCCCGGCCTGGTGCGCGGCCTCGATTACTACACCCACACCGCCTTCGAGTTCGTGACGACGCACATCGGCGCGCAGGGCACGGTGCTGGGCGGCGGCCGCTACGACGGGCTGATCGCCGAGCTGGGCGGACCGCCGACCGCCGGCATCGGCTGGGCAGGCGGCATCGAGCGGCTGATCATGCTGTGCAACGATCCCGCGCCGCTGCCGCGGCCGGTGGTGATGGCGCCGCTCGGCCCGGCGGCCGAGGCCAAGGCGCTGGGCCTCGCCCGCGCCCTGCGCCGGCACGGCATCGCCGTCGAGCAGGACTATCGCGGCACCATGAAGCGCCGCCTGCAGCGCGCCAACAAGCTCGACGCCCGCGCCGTGCTGATCATCGGCGACGACGAGCTGGCCAAGGGCGTCGTCCAGCTCAAGGACCTCGACAGCGGCCAGCAGCGCGAGGTGGCGTTCGACCGGCTGGCAAGTGCCTTGAGCGACGTATCAGGATAGCAGCTTCTTGCGTCGCTGTTTTGGCAGCAATGTCCGGCAATGATCGACGAACTTGATCGCCTCGTCGCGAGCGGCAAGCACATCGTTGCGGGTGAAGGCGACATCGACGTCGTAGTCGCCCTTCGTCCTGCGATGGAATGCCCGATCCGGGAGTGTTCCTGCCTCACGGCTTTCGGGACCGAGGTCGCGCACAGTCAAGCCAAAACGACTGATCAGCGAAGCATGTGTCTTGGGTAGCGGCTGTCCTTTCGACAGCAAGACGGCGCATGCCGCGTGATGCATTGCGTAGTAGCACGAAGAGATGACGGTCTCCGGCTCATCTGATGCCGCACGGTTCTGTACAGACCGCAGCACCCGGCACGCCTTGCGCATGTGTTTGTGCCACGCGGCAGGCGTCATATCGGCACACCATCCTTTCGAACGTTGCCATAGAACGTGCTCTGCCGTTGCTCGTGACGAGCAGCGAACGGGAACGCCTGGATGAACACTCCAGTCTCCATCAGCAAGTCATAGGCAACGTCTGAGAGGATCGACAGATCGCGATCCGTCGGACGACCATGGACGAACACGGCGAGATCCCAATCGGAATCGGCTCGCGCGTCACCACGTGCCCGCGACCCGTAGAGCACGACCTTGGCGATCCTTCGGCGCGGCATTGCCCGCAGCGCGCGGCGCTTGAACTCTCGGGGGATGGTGAGGTCGATCGCCATGCATCCATGATAACACAGCGGGCATTTGCACCGTGCATCGGATTTGTGTAACGAGCGGCCTTCCATGTCGCTGCTGCAGAAACTCGACCAGATCACCGCCCGCTACGCCGAGCTGCAGGCCAGCCTCGCCGGCGGCACTCTCGATTCGCAGAAGTTCGTCGCGGCCTCGAAGGAGTATTCCGATCTCGGGCCCCTGGTCGAGGCCATCGCCGACTGGCGCAAGGCCGAGACGGAGTTGAAGGATGCCGAGGCGCTGGCCGGCGATCCCGACATGAAGGCGATGGCCGAGGAGGAGGCGCTGGCGCTCCGCAAGCGCCTGCCCGAGCTCGAGCGCGCAGTGAAGCGCATGCTGCTGCCCAAGGACGCCGCCGACGAGAAGAACGCCATCCTGGAGATCCGCGCCGGCACCGGCGGCGAGGAGGCGGCGCTGTTCGCCGCCGATCTTTTCCGCATGTACCAGCGCTATGCCGCCGAGTGCGGCTGGCGCTTCGAGATCATGGAGATCTCCGACACCGGCATCGGCGGCTACAAGGAGGCGATCGCCACGGTGTCGGGCCGCGGCGTGTTCGCCCGCCTGAAGTTCGAATCGGGCGTGCACCGCGTGCAGCGCGTGCCCGCCACCGAGGCATCGGGGCGCATCCATACCTCGGCCGCCACCGTCGCCGTCCTGCCCGAGGCCGAGGAGTTCGACATCAAGGTCGACGACAAGGACCTGCGCATCGACGTGTTCCGCGCCTCCGGCCCGGGCGGCCAGTCGGTCAACACCACCGATTCGGCGGTGCGCATCACCCATCTGCCGACCGGCATCGTGGTCAGCCAGCAGGACGAGAAGAGCCAGCACAAGAACCGCGCCAAGGCGATGAAGATCCTGCGTTCGCGGCTCTACGACGCCGAGCGTCAGCGCCGCGACGACGCCCGCGCCGCCGACCGCAAGGGCCAGGTCGGCAGCGGCGATCGCAGCGAGCGCATCCGCACCTACAACTTCCCACAGAGCCGCGTCACCGACCATCGCATCAACCTCACGCTCTACAAGCTCGCCGAGGTGATGGAGGGCCGCGGCCTCGACGAGATCATCGACGCGCTGATCGCCGACGACGAGGCCGGCCGGCTGGCCGAGCTCGCGGCCTGACCGCCACTTACGATCAGCTTCTGCGCGACGCCGCGGCGGCGCTGGCCGCCGCCGGCCTCGACAATGTCCGCTTGGAGGCGCGCTTGCTGCTCGGCGGCGCCGCCGGCCTCACGGTCGAGCAATTGGTGGCGCGCGGCGGCGAGACGGCGCCGCCGGCGGCGGCCGATGCGCTGCGCGCGCTCACCGCCCGACGGCTGAAGCGCGAGCCGATGGCGCATATCCTGGGCGAGCGCGAATTCTGGGGGCTGCCCTTCAAGGTGTCGTCCGACGTGCTAGTGCCGCGGCCCGACAGCGAGACGCTGATCGAGGCGGCGTTGGCGCTGCTCGCCGAGCGCGGTCGGCCGTGGCGCATCCTCGACCTCGGCCTGGGGACCGGCTGCCTGCTGCTCGCCTTGCTGCGC
>VGCQ01000357.1 GCA_016870055.1 Alphaproteobacteria bacterium
CAACGCAACGCTGCGCTCAGCGATCAGGAAGCGTAGGGCAGCCTGACGGATGGTGCAAAGCCATATCCACGGAAGGCATACGGCAGACGAGAGATTGTGGCTGGCAAAAGCATGTTGCCTGCTGGAGCTGCCGCTATCGTCGATATCACCAGCGTCAATGCTGGCCATGGGCGGGCAACCTCAGCGACCTACCTGCTGTCAACGCTCCTACTTTGGGCTCGACGACAGACCAGGCGCCGTCGCCCCTGGGGCCGTTGACGTGAAGTAGTTCTCGCTCGATCCCGTCAAATTTCCCGACGCCGTCGGAATGCTGGTGGGAACGAATTCCGACCCGGAGTTGCCGTTGAATCCCTGTGGACCCTGGCCTCCCGTGATTGGAACGGGGAACATCGTCTTCACGTCGCCAGTCGCTCTATCGTAGTAGATTTGTACTTGGTTCGTCGGGGCTCCCTTGGCATCCGTACCAACCATGTAGGGAATCATTTGTCCGGTGGTCCGGTTCAGAAGAAACTCTTGCGCCTGCAAGACCATCACACGTCCTTGCCCGAAGGGTGCGATCGCGGGAGGGGCATACGGCGCGAACCGCAGCGAAGGGGGTTTCAAGAAATTCCATGTCCGAGCGCCGGGGCGAAGTGGCGTCGAGCCGCGACCGTCTAACGTTCCCAGTCCAGGGTTTTGAGGTCACGAAGATGGACTGTGGCCCGTTTAGCGGATTGGCCGGAACAGCCCGCGGCGCACGCGATCGCGTCATAGGACGGGTCGAGGCCATCGGCCTTGTGGCTAAAGAAGTCGAAAATGAGCGAACGTAAGATGCGCTCGACGGAGGCGGCGGGCTCTTGTGTCCATTCGGCCTCGCCCAAGTACAACGGGGCGCAATGATTCCCGCCTTGGCCGCCCCGCGCTCTTGCCCCAGGATGCTCCCCACACCCCCCGCCACGGAAGCCCGCCATGCCCATCGCCATCACCCCGCTCACGCCCGTCTTCGCCGGCGAAGTCGGCGCGATCGATCTGCGCCGGGTGCATGATCGCGAGACGCTGGAGGCGATCCGCGCCGGCATGGACAAGTATGCCGTGCTGGTGTTCCGCGATCAGGCCTTCACCAACGACGAGCAGCTCGACTTCGCCCGCCGCTTCGACGGCACGCTGCATGCCCGCACCTCGTCCTCGGCGATCGGCGGCAACCGCTTCGGCAACGAGGCGCTGGCCGACGTCTCCAACGTCGACAAGGAGGGCAGGATCCGCGACGCCGGCAATCGCATGCGCGCCTCCTCGCTCGCCAACCGGCTGTGGCACACCGACGCCTCGTTCGTCGATCCGCCGGGCCGCTACTCGATGCTGTCGGCGCGCGTCGTGCCGCCGGTGCGGGCCGACACCGAATTCGCCGACATGCGCGCCGCCTACGATGCGCTCGACGCCGAGACCCGCGCCGCGATCGACGGCCTGCGCGTCTTTCACTCCATCGTCTATTCCCGCCATGTGCTGGGCTTCGACTTCAACGACGACGAGAAGGACAAGCTCGAGGGCGCCGTCCATCCCCTGGTGCGCACCATCCCGGGCTCCGGCCGCCGCGCCCTCTATCTCGCCTCGCACGCCGCCCATGTCGTCGACTGGCCGGTGCCCGAAGGCCGCCTGCTGCTGCGCGACCTGATCGACCACGCCACGCAACCGCAGTTCGTCTACCGCCACGTCTGGCGGCCGCATGATTTCGTGATCTGGGACAATCGCTGCACCATGCACCGCGCCCGCCCGTTCGACGACAAGACCCACCGCCGCGAGCTGCGCCGCACCACGTCGCTCGACCTGCCGCTGCCGGCCTCGGCCTAGCGATCGGCTCGGGCGTGAAGCTCGGCATCGTCTCCGACCTGCATTGCAACATCGACGGCCTCGATCGGGCGCTGGCGATCATGGGCCCGATCGACGCGCTGCTCTGCCTCGGCGATAGCATCGACGAGTACGGCTTCTCCAACGCCGTGGTCGGCCGGCTGCGCGCGCTCGACGCCCTCACCATCCTGGGCAATCACGAGGAGGTCTTCCTGGGGCCGGCCGGCGTGCGGGCGCGCGCCCGCGCCGACATCGATCGGCGATCGCTCGACTGGCTCGCCGGCCAGCCGCATCGGCGCGCGCTGCAGATCGGCGGCAAGCGCATCCTGATGGTGCATTCGACGCCGTGGGAGCCGCGCGGCAGCTATGTGCAGCCCCACAGCTCCGAGCTGGAACGCTTCGGCGAGGCCGATGCCGACATCGTGCTCTACGGTCACACCCATCGGCAGGTCGTCCGTCGCATCGGCCGCGTGCTGGTCGTCAATCCCGGCTCGGCCGGCGATGCCCGCGACCCGCGCAACGGCCGCCAGTTGAGCTGCGCCGTGCTCGACACCGTGACGGAGGAGGCCACGGTGCACGACTTCCCGGTGCGCGCCTCACCCTGAAACGCCGCGGCCGCGCCGCTGCGCCGTCGCCAGCACCAGCGCGGCCAGCCCCTGCAGCGCCACGGTCAGCGCCAGGGCCGAGCTGTAGCCGTCGGGATGCCAGCCGTCCGACGGGGTGCGCGGCCAAAGATCGAGGATCCAGCCGATCGCCGCCTGGATCACGAAGGCGCCGCCGAGCGTCAGCATGTTCACCGCCGTCGAGACCCGCCCGGTCTGCTCGGGCGGAAACATCTGGCACACCGCGACATAGCCGACCGATCCCGCCGTGCCGAACGCCGCCAGCGCCAGCCACAGCGCCAGCACGACCGCGGAATGGCTCGGCTGCAGCATGAGGCCCACCTGCAGCAGCACCATGGCGGCCAGGCAGACGATCGGAACGAGCAGGGTTGGCCAGCCGGCCGCGCTCGCCCGGCTGGCGGCGGCGCCGGTCGCCAGGCTGCCCGCCACCATCGCCACGGTGTAGAGGAACAGCACGCCGGCCCGTGCCGGCCCGTCCATGCCGGCCACGTCGCGCAGCCACGGGCCGGCCCACAGGCCGAGATAGGCGAAGTTGAACATCGACAGCGTCGCCACCGCCGGACCGAACCGCCACAAGGTCGGCGAGGCGAGGATGCGGCCGCTCTGCGCGATGTCGCTGCCCAGGGTTCGCGCCGGCCGCTCGGAAGTCGGCGCGACCGGCGGCTTCTCCGGCACCGACAGGAAGATCCAGGCCGCCACGCCGAGCGCCAGCCCGCACAGGATCCAGAACACGCCGCGCCAGCCGAGCGTCGGCAGCAGCGCCTCGACGGGCGAGGTGGTGAGCGCGCTGCCGAGCGCGCCGATCGCCGTCGCGATGCCGGTGACGTAGGCGACGCGACTGCGCTCGAACCAGTCGGCGTGCGCCTTGAGCACCGCCATCAGGCCGGCCGAGATGCCGATGCCGAGCAACAGGCGCGCCGCGGCGAGCCCGGCAAAGCCCGGCGCCAGCGCGAAGATCGCGAAGCCCACCGCCGCCAGCAAGGTGAGCGCGGCCTGCACGCGGCGCGCGCCGAACGCATCGAGCGCGACGCCGAGCGGCAGTTGCGCGGCGGCATAGGACGCGAACAGGCAGGCCGCCAGCACCCCCAGCTCGGCCGCCGACAGGCCGAGCTCGACGGCGAGCACCGGCCCCACGATCGCCATCACCGTGCGCGCCGCCTGGTTCAAGAAGCTCGCCGCGGCGAGCGGCAAGGTCACGCGCACCAACATCGGAGGGGCCAGCATCCGGGAGGCCGCCATCGCGCCGTCAGCCGAGCTTCGACAGCACGCCGTCGCGGAAGCGGTGCATGGCGTCGATCGTGCCCTGCAGGCTCTGCGCCGCGCCGGTGCCGAACAGCCGCACGTCGACCGAGGTGACGCCGAGCTCCTGCAGCCGCCTGATGTCGCCCACCCAGTCGGCATCGCCGCCGGTGAACAGCTCGCCCTCGCCCGCGACGCGGCCGCGCGGCCGCACGCCGGGGCCGGAGAGGACGCGATGGGCGAGCGTGATCTCCTGGGGATCGCGGCCGCCGCGCCGGCAGAACTCGCGGAAACGCTCCAGCCCCCGCTCGAAGGTCGAGGCCGTGTTCATCGGATGCTGCGGATTGGTGCCGACCGGATACCAGCCGTGGGCATAGCGCACGGTGCGGCGCAGCGCCGGCGCGCTCTCGCCGCCGACCCAGATCGGGATCGGTCGCTGCACCGGCTTGGGCGTGAACACCACGTCGTCGAAGCGCACATGCTTGCCGGCGAAGCTCGGCGCCTCGGCCGACCACAGTTCCTGGCACGCCGCCATCCATTCGTCGGTCACCGCGCCGCGCTCGTCGAACGGCGCGGCGCCGATCGCCTCGAACTCCTCGCGGCACCAGCCGACGCCGATGCCCAAGGTCAGGCGGCCCTTGGAGAGATGGTCGATGGTCGACAGCACCTTGGCGGTCAGCACGGCCGGGCGGTGCGGCACCACCATGACCGACAGCACGAAGCGCAGCCTCTTGGTCAGCGCCGCGACGAAGGCCGTGGTCGTGAGCTGCTCGAGCCACGCCGCCGAAGCGCCCGCCGGGAACTCGCCGGTCCCGGTATAGGGATATTTCGACGCGAGATGGCGCGGCACCATGATGTGGTCGCTGATCGTGACATAGTCGAAGCCCAGCGCCTCGCCTTCGGTGACGATGCGCACCAGGCTGTCCGGCTCGATCAGCGGACCCGTGGTCGGCAGGTTGAAGCCGATCTGCATGACATTCTTCTCCACGGGTTCATCCAAGAGCGCGGACGGCGCTCCGCTATTGGTAGGCTGCCTTGATCGTCCGGGTCAGCTTGTCGTCCGGCTCGTCTGCCGGCTTCTCCGGCTCGCCGGCACTGGACGCTGTCGCCGGCGCCGCAGGATCGCGGTCGGTCATCGACCGCACGGCGGGCACCGCCGCCGACTGCCCGCCGGCTCGGGGAAGACGTTTCTTGCTCATCAGCCCGCCCGCACGTCCTGGTCTTCCAGGATCTCCAGGATTTCCAGATCGCCGATCGGCACCCACCTCGCGCCGTCGGGCCAATAGGGTGGGCACTGCATCATGGGCTGGGCGCCCTGCGCGGCCGTCTCGACTGTGCCGACATGGCGAAAGATATCCTCCCGGCCGACGAAGCGCTTTAGGCCCGGCA
>VGCQ01000358.1 GCA_016870055.1 Alphaproteobacteria bacterium
GAGCGTGTGCAGGATGGCGTGGCCGGTGCGGTCGGCGGCGGCGCAAGTGCGATGCGCGATGCCTTTGCCGAACTCGGTGGTCATGCCGCCGAACGGCCGCTGGTAGATCTTGCCCTCGGGCGTACGGCTGAACGGCACGCCGAAATGCTCGAGCTCGATGATGGCCGGGATGCCGTCGCGGCACATGTACTCGATCGAGTCCTGGTCGCCCAGCCAGTCCGAGCCCTTGACGGTGTCGTACATGTGCCAGCGCCAGTCGTCCGGCCCCATATTGCCGAGCGCCGCCGAAATGCCGCCCTGCGCCGCCACGGTGTGGCTGCGCGTCGGAAACACCTTGGTGATGCAGGCGGTCTTGAAGCCCTTGTTGGCCATGCCGAACGTAGCACGCAGGCCCGAACCACCGGCGCCGACCACGACGACGTCGTACTCATGGTCGATGATCGTGTAGGCGGTGCCGCCGATATTGATCGTGCCCGCTGCGGCGCCGTCGCCCTTGCCCGTCTCGGCCATGATCAGCCTCCGAATCCGATACGCAGGATGGCCACGACAGCGGCCAGCCCGAAGAACACCGCGAGGAAGCGCACGAGCACGATCAGCGCCAGCTTCCAGCCGTCGTTGTGCACGTAGTCCTCGATCACCACCTGCATGCCGAGCTGGCCGTGATGAAGTCCGATGACGATGGTCAGGATCAGCAGCACCATCACGTACGGCGAGCCGATCCAGGCCCGAACGACGGCCTGCTCGGCGCCGGTCATCATCACCAGCGAGATCGCGAACCACACGACGAGCGGGATGAGCGCAATCGCCGTCAGCCGCTGGGCCCACCAGTGATGCAGGCCGTCCTTGGCCGAACCCAAGCCGCGAGCGCGGGAAAGCGGTGTCCTGAGGTCGCCGTTCATCCGCCCCTCCTCACATCAGCCGCAGGCCGACGATCCACGACGCCGCCGTCGCGATCACCGATACCGCGACCACGATCCAGCCGCTGCGGTAGGCGTCCTTGAGCTCGAAGCCGTAGCCGGCATCCCAGAACAGGTGCCGGATGCCGTTGAGCAAATGGTAGAAGATGCAAAACAGCCAGCCGCCCAGCACGACCCGCCCGGCGATCGAGCCGTTGAAGTCCTGGAACATCTGATAGACCTTGGCGTTGCCTGCGGCACAGACGACCCAGGTCGCGAGATACAGCGCACCGACCGACAGAGCGATGCCGGTGGCGCGGTGTAGAATCGATAGGACGGACGTGAGTTGCGGCCGGTAGACCTGAAGATGGGGAGACAGCGGCCGATGCACCGGCCGATTGGCGACGCTCATCGCGCGGGAACCTCAAATGCCGAGATCGGCTGATCTTTATTTAGCGTCCGGCCCTAACAAGTCAACGAAAGTCGCCCGGCGGAGAAGCAATCAAGCCTTGGATTTCCAAGCGAAACTCTTCAACGCCGCGGCATCAGCAGCCAGTAGTCGAGGTCGAGCACGACCGCCGGATGGTACTTGCCGTCAACCTGCTTGCCCGGCCAGGAGCCGGCCGGACAGTCCTTGGTCGCGATGGTACGGACCCGCAGCGCTCCGATGTCCGCCCGTCCCGGCAAAGCTGCCTTCTCCAGCACCTCCGACCAGGCATAGATCGTGTCGCCGCCGAAGGTCGGCCCGACATGGCTGCCGCCGTTGATGGCGGCCATGCGGAAGCCGTTGGCCAAGCCGTTGAACGACAGCGCGCGAGCGAGCGAGATCACATGACCGCCATAGGCGAGCCGGCGGCCGAACCGCGTGGCCTTGCCGGCGAAGGCATCGAAGTGGACACGTGCCGTGTTCTGGTAGAGCCGTGTCGAGAACATATGGTCGGAGTCTTCGACCGTGATGCCGCTCACATGGTCGATACGTTCGCCCGGTTGGTAGTCGTCCCACCGATAGGACGACCCGGCCGCACCATCGTCGTAGCCCGCCATGCCGAGGCCCGCCGGCACGATCAGGTCGGCAGGCGCCACGGCCGCCGCAGTCTTGGGTGCCGCGGCCGGCGCCACCGCCGCCTGCGGGTCGCGCTTGTGCACCATAACCCAGCGCACGTAGTCGAGCACCATCTCGTCCTTCTGGTTGGTGCCGGTCGAGCGCACCCAGACGACGCCGCTCGCCCTGTTCGAGTTCTCGCGCACCCCCAGCACCGTGGAGCGCGACGACACGGTGTCGCCGGGATAGACCGGCACGCCCCAGCGGAACTCGGCATAGCCGAGATTGGCGACGGCGTTCAGCGAGATGTCGGGCACGGTCTTGCCGATCACCACATGGAACACCATCAGATCGTCGAGCGGCGCGCGCGGCAAGCCAAGCGCGCGCGCGAAGACATCCGAGGAGTTGATGGCGAAGCGCGACCCGTAGAGGCCGATGTTCAACGCGGCATCGGCCTCGGTGAGCGTGCGCGGCGCGGCATGGCGGAACTCCTGGCCGATGCGAAAATCCTCGAAGAAATTGCCGGTCGAGGTCTTGCTCTGGTCGCTCATGCCGCGGCCTGCAGCTGTTTGATCGCCAGGGCAAGCGCCAGCGACCGTTCGGCTTGCTCGACATGCAGATTCTCGATCATGCGGCCGCTGACCGTGGCCACGCCCTTGCCTTCGGCTTGCGCCTTTCTGAAGGCGGTCACGATCTTGCTCGCCATCTCCAGTTCCGCAGTCGAGGGCGCAAAGACCTCGTTGCACGGCTCGACCTGGCTGGGATGGATCAAGGTCTTGCCGTCGAAGCCCATCTCCAAGCCCTGGCGGCAGACGGCACGGAAGCCCTCGGTATCCTGGATGTCGTTGTACACACCGTCGAGGATGGTGAGGCCGTGGGCGCGCGCCGCCAACATGCCGATGCCGAGCGCGGTGACCATCGGCAGGCGCATCGGCGTATGGCGCGCGCGCATGTCCTTGACGAGATCGTTGGTGCCCATGACGAACAGTGTGAGCCGCGGGTGGGCGCCGGCGATCTCCTCGGCGCGCAGGATGCCCTTGGGCGTTTCCATCATCGCCCACACCGCCATGTCGGCCGGCGCGCCCGCCGTGTCGAGCAGCGACACGACGTGGGTGACCGCCGCGGCACTTTCGACCTTGGGCACCAGGATCGCATCGGCGCCAGACCTCGCGATGGCCGCAATGTCGGCCTCGCCCCACGGTGTGCCGAGCCCGTTGCAACGGATGGCGACCTCGCGCTTGCCGTAGGCCCGGCTTTCGGCCGCCAACATGACATTGCTCCGCGCCGCTTCCTTGGCTTCCGGCGCCACGGCGTCCTCGAGATCGAAGATCAGCGCATCGGCCGGCAGGCTGCGGGCCTTCTCCAGAGCGCGCGTGTTGGCCCCCGGCATGTAGAGGACGCTGCGGCGCGGACGGACGGTCTTCGACATCGACGAGGCTCCCAAAAAGCGCGGCGGACTATAATGGCGAGCGTCCTTGTGGCAAGGTGGCTGCGGCCATGCGTTTTCTTTCGCTCCAGAGCCATGTCGCCTACGGCTATGTCGGCAACCGCGCGGCGACTTTCCCGCTGCAACGATTGGGCCACGAGGTCTGGGCGGTGAATACGGTCGAATTCTCCAACCACACCGGCTACGGCGCCTGGCGCGGCCGCACGGCGCCTGCAGATCAGGTCGCGGACATCGTGGCCGGCATCGAAGCGCTGGGCTTTTTGTCGCGCTGCGACGCGCTGCTCACCGGCTATGTCGGCGACGCCGCCCTGGGTGACGTCGTGCTCGACACCGCGCGCCGCGTGCGGGCGGCCAATGCCAAGGCGATCTGGTGCTGCGACCCGGTGCTTGGCGACATCGATACCGGCATCTATGTGAAGCCCGGCATCGACACCTTCTTCCGCGAGCGCGCCATCCCGCTGGCCGACCTGGTGACGCCCAATCACTTCGAACTCGAGCACCTCACCGGCATGAAGGTCGCGACCATGGGTGAGGCGCTGGCCGCGGCGCGCCAACTGCTGCGAGGCCCACGGCTCGCGCTCATCACCAGCCTGCGCCGCGCCGATGGGCCGGCCGATCAGATCGAGATGATCGCCGTCGGCCGTGACGCCGCTTGGCGGGTCGCCACGCCGTTGATCGGCTTCGAGATCGCGCCCAACGGCACAGGCGATGCAGTCGCCGCCTTGTTCGCCGCCCGCTGGATCGAGACCGGCGATGTCGCCGCCGCTCTCGGCCAGGCTGCTTCGGCGATCTTTGCCGTGCTCGAGACGACCAAGGCGCTTGGCGAGCGCGAGCTGCAGCTCGTGACGGCGCAGGACCGCCTGGTCGCGCCGCCGCGCCGTTTCACCGCCGAAAAGGTCTAGCCGGGCGATGAGCGTTCCCGGATTCGCCTTCAACCCGATCATGATCGCGATTGAAGGAGCCGCCATCGGCTTCCTGATCGCCGTACCGGTCGGTCCGGCCGCGGTGCTGTGCATCCGCCGCTCGATCACGGTCGGCGCGGTGGCGGGCTACATGACGGGGATCGGTGCGGCGCTGGGTGATGCGGTGTTCGGCGCCGTCGCGGCATTCGGCCTGTCGATCGTCGAACGCTTCGTCGTCGAGCACGAAGCTTGGCTGCTCGGCATCGGCGGCATCGGCCTCGTCATCATGGGCTGGACGACCATGCGCCATCGCCCACGCACCGTCGGCGATCCGGTGGCCGACGATCGCGAGCACCGGGTGACGACGCATTTCCACTATGCCAGCTCGAGCTTCTTCATCACGGTGTTCAACCCTTTGACCGTGATCGCCTTCGGTGCGGCCTTCGCCGGCCGCAATCTGGCCGGCGTCGGCGCCAATCTCGCCGATGCCGCCTTGCTGGTCGCGGCGGTGTTCAGCGGCGCGCTCGCTTGGTGGACCATCATCTGCACGGCCGCAGTGTCGCTGCGCCACCGCTTCACCGGCACCGGCCTGCTCTGGCTGAACCGTGCTTCCGGCGTGGTCATCCTGGGCTTCGGCGTGGCGGCCCTGATCTCGTTGCTACCGTTGCCGTGGCGGAAGATCGGCCACGCAATCGGGCTGTGAATAGCGGCTCTGCTCAGGCAAACGAGCAGACATCCTCGAACGGCAGGCGCGGGTTGCGATCGAACAGCTTGCTGTGGTC
>VGCQ01000359.1 GCA_016870055.1 Alphaproteobacteria bacterium
TCGCTCGGACGGCGAACTCGGTGTCACAGATTTCTGTCTCATCTCGTTCCCCTCAGGTTAACGATGAGCCGGAAATCCTCTCTTCCTCAAGACGTCAAATCTGTATCAGTGGTCCTGACGCCGGACAATGACCGGCCAAAACATCGTCAACGACGGCGGCGTCTACCAAGGGCTGTTCTGATGGTCGAAGGGCTCCTCAAGCCCGCAGGCCGGGTCATCATGATCTCCGGCGCCTCGCGGGGCATCGGCGCTGCGATCGCCAAGCGCCTCCACTCCGATGGTTACACATTGTCGCTGGGCGCACGCGATCCCAGGACCCTCGCCGGCTACGACACGAGACGAACGCTGGCGGCTCGCTTCGAGGCCAAGGACGCCGGCTCCGCCGAAGCGTGGGTCGACGCCACCGTAGAATGCTTCGGCCGCATCGACGGGCTGATCAACAACGCCGGCATCCTGCGTATGGTGCGTTTCGACGACGGCGAGGAAGCGGCGATGACGGAACTGTGGGACGTCAACGTCATGGCGCCGTTCCGCCTGCTGCGGCTCACCATGCCCCACCTTCGCAAAGCGGGCCATGGCCGCATCGTCAACATCGCCTCGACCGATGCCAAGCGCTACCGCGATGCCTCCTCCTCGGTCGGCTACGTCATGACCAAGCACGCTCTGCTGGCGCTCTCCCATGCTGCCAAGTTCGCCGGTTGGGACGACGGCGTACGGGTTACCGCACTGATGCCAGGAGCGGTCGAGACGGGCCTGATCTCGGGCTTGGCGGGCGTCGCCACCACGCGCATGAGGCCCGACATCATCGCCCACACGGTGAGTTTCCTGCTGACGCTGCCGGATGAAGCCTCGGTAGCCGAGCTGCCGATCAATACGCGGCTCGAGCCGAGCCTATAGGCGGGCGAAGACGGCGCCTCCTTGCCTGTCGGCATCCAACCGGCAAGAGCGATCAACCGTTGCCGAAGATTCACGAAGCGATTCGACGATGGTCCGCGCGTCGAGTCGCGCGCTGCGAGTACCCGATCGATCCAGCTCCAGGCTCGACGCCGCCGCACCGACTACCGGCCATCACACCACGCTTCGGGAGACAGCCCGTGGATCGCGGCCCGTGCTGCAGCCTGCACCGGCGAAGGTGGCGCCCGCAATCCAGCAAAGCCCGCCTGAAGGCTTGCTCGAGGCCTATGTGCATGGTTTTATGAGCACTCAACCCCGGCAGCCGACATCAATCGTTGCCGATGCGCCAATCGAGCCGCAGAAGCATCCGGCCCCGCCGGCCTCTCGACCATGAATTCAACAAAAGAAGCACGCCGCATCTCCGTCATCGGCCTGGGTTATGTCGGCCTGCCTGTTGCAGCGACCTTCGCCCGGTCGGGCCGGCCGGTCGTCGCCTTCGACATCGACAGGCGACGCATCGCCGAGCTGGCGAGCGGCCACGACCGCACCGGCGAGGTCGAGCCAGGCGACCTGCGGAGCGAGGGCCTGCGTTTCACCTCCGATCCCAAGGACTTGCAAGCCGCCGATTTCCACATCGTCACGGTGCCAACGCCGATCGACGCCAGCAAGCAACCCGACCTCGAACCGCTGCGGCGCGCCTCGGCGACGATCGGCCAGGCGCTCGAGGCAGGCGACATCGTGGTGTTCGAGTCGACGGTCTATCCCGGCGTCACCGAGGATGTGTGCATTCCGGTGCTGGAGAAGGCGTCGGGCCTGAGATGGAAGCGCGACTTCAACGTCGGCTATTCGCCCGAGCGCATCAACCCGGGCGACAAGGAACGGCGGTTCGACAATATCCTGAAGATCGTGTCGGGCGACACGCCGCAGACGCTGGATATCGTCGACGCCGTGTATCGCAGCGTGGTCAGCGCCGGCACCCACCGCGCGCCCTCGATCCGCGTCGCCGAGTTCGCCAAGGTGCTGGAGAACACCCAGCGCGACGTCAACATCGCGCTGATCAACGAGGTCGCGTTGATCTCCGATCGACTGGGCATCGACAGCCGCGACGTGCTGTCGGCAGCCGGCACCAAATGGAACTTCCTGCCGTTCAAGCCCGGCCTGGTGGGCGGCCATTGCATCGGCGTCGACCCGTTCTACATCGCCCACAAGGCCGAGGAAGTGGGCTACCACCCGCACGTCATCCATTCGGGCCGACGGGTCAACGACAGCATGGGGGTGCATGTCGCCAACCGTGTCGCGCGCTCGATCATGCGCCGCGCGGCGCCCGGCCGGCCGGTGGTGACGGTGCTCGGCGTCACCTTCAAGGAGAACGTGCCCGACATCCGCAACACGCGGGTGGTCGACATCGTGCGCGAGCTGGAGGATTTCGGCATCACCGTGCAGCTGCACGATCCCGAGGCCGACGGCGGCCTCCTGAAGGAGGAATACGGCCTCAGCCTGACGCCGCTCGACAAGCTCGAACCGGCCGATGCCGTGGTGCTGGCGGTGGCGCATGCGAGCTACCGCGACAAGGGCTGGAACCTCGTGACACCGCTCTTGAAGCCGGCCGGCGGCTTCGTGGCCGACGTGCCCGCCCTGCTCGATCGGACCGCGACGCCGCCCGGCGTCACGCTGTGGCGGCTCTGACCGTCACGCCCTAACGGCGATCGGGGACGCCGCGCCTACTTCTTGGCGAGCTTGAGCGCCGGCCGTGCGCCGCCGGCCGGCATGTCGGCACCCGACCCGTAGTAGCCGCGGTAGCGCGAGTAGTAGTCGCCGTGATCGCCGTAGCCATAGCGGACGTGCTTGGCGAGATTGACGCGGTTGATGACCACGCCGACGTGGTTCGACACGTTGACCAGCGCCGCCAGCGCCGTCTTGACGACCTCACGCGGCGTCTTGGCCCATTGCACGATGAACACCGTGTAGTCGGCCAGCCGCGAGATGATGCGGGCGTCCGACACCGCCATCACCGGCGTGCCGCACGCCAGCGCCTCGGCAAAGACGATACCGAACGGCTCGTTCCACTGGATCGGCACCACCATGGCCCGCGCCGTCAGAAAAATCGCACCACAGGTCAGGCACTTCAGCAGAGTGTTGCGTGCGGCGTCGATGGCGATGGCAGGCACCGGGGCGTGCGCGCTGCCGAGAATTCGCTCCGCCGACTCGTATAGCCAGGCGCTGCCCGCCAGCGGCGCAAGAGTCGACATCTGAAAGAGAGAAAACAGGACGAAGACGGCGAAACAGCCGACCAACGTCATCAACGGCTTGCGCTCTGCGTCGACGACGGCGAACCCCGACCGCGATCCGAGGCCGGCCGCCACTGCGACGGCACAGGCGGCAAAGGCGATCGACAGCGGCGCCCAAGCCCAGTCGCGGTTTGCGCCGAGCGGCAGCGCAGCGAACGAAACCAGGAGGAAGAACACCAGGACGACGATCCAGTCCGCGAGGCCGCGCAATCGAGCCGCCGCGCCCGAGCGCGGCGCCACGGCCTCGGTATCGGCCGTCATTTCTTCCCGAAGCGTGCCAGCCATTGGCTCAGCTCCTGTTGGGCGCCCGGCTCGTCGCGCAGGAAATAGCGGACCAGAAGCTCGTCGAGCGGCGAGCGTATCGCCTCGGCAAACCCCCTCTTGTCGGCGCTCAACCGCCAGGTCGTCACGACATACGTGCCGATGCGCTCGCGCTGCGGCGCCGTGAAGAACTGCCAGTTGTCGAGAATGAGGCGAAGGCGGCTGGGCCACAGCAGCGCGACCATCGGCGCCGTATCGATCGACATCAGCAGTGCCGCCACGACCTTGGCCGACGTACCGTCAACCGCCTGACGCACCGACGCCAAGCGCGCCCAGGCGGCGCCGCGGGCCGGCGCATTGCCCAGCCCGAAGTCGAGGTCGCTCATGGCCGTCGTCAACCATCCGCGCCGCTCGGCGGGCGTAAGCGGCAGATCCCGCGTGAGGGCCAAGCCGGCGAGCAGTTCCGAGCGAGCCAGACGCCGGCCGGCCGTCGGGTCGTCGGCCACTGCAGCGTTCTGCTCCGACACCGCAGACAGGATATCGACGATCGGCACCGCCTTGCCGCTGCGCAAGTCATAGACAGTGCTGTTGGATTTGCTTGCCTGCCAAGCGCCATTTGCCACCGGCCAGGCAAAGAAGACCAGAATGGCTCCGCCAACGCCCAGTAGGCCGCGCAACAACCACGTCGATCGAGTCAAGTTTGCGGTCTTTCCTTGTCGGCCACCATGGGCGCGAGCACCCCATCCTATCCGTCTCGCATCCTACCGCATGTCACCACACAATGCGCACCAAAGCTTCGCGAGGCCGCTCCATCTGTCACGACGCGGTCGACGTGGCGTAAGCTTCCAGCCCGCGCCGGCCAGCCGGGGTGATCGCGTAGACACCCCGCTCGACGCGTTCGAACCAGCCATAGAAATCGTCACGCAAGATATTGGCTGCCCGCGGCGCGTCGGCGGCAGTACGCACCGCGGCGACCTTCATCGGCCCGCTGCCCGCCAGCAGCTTTGCGCAGCGCAGCGCCTCCTGCCGATAGGCTGTCATCAGCGGCGCGCGCATGGCCGAGCCGCCAAGGTTGGGATCGCCGAGCCGCCGGCTATGCTCGCCCAGCATTCGCCCGGCTTTACGCTTGTCGAGACGGGGTTTGTAGGGCGTCGGATCGAGCACGACCTCGGCGCGCGAGTCCGAGACCACCAGCAGCCCCAGACCGAGGCGGCGACAGAGCTTCCTGACACTCCGCAACTGCTTGGGCCACTGGCCAACCGCAAGATAGACCCGGTCGGCAAGTGACAGTCGATCGACCCCTTGCAACACCAATCCCAAGCCAAAGACGCGCTTCAGCTCGACGATCACCGGCGGCTCGTCGCCGCGCACGGCGACGACGTCACAGCCGCGGATCTCGCCTTTGACGACGTAGCCTTGTCCCTCGAGCAGCGCCTTCACCGGCGCATAGAGGTCGCTCTCCAACGGCATGGCGATGGACCGTATCATGCTAGGGAATAAGCATCGGGGGATAACCTATGTCCGAGCTGTTGGATCGGGGCATGTTCTGCAGCGGTGGGACGTTGTGCGCGGTCTCGCCAGCAGACCGCTGCGGCACGGAGTCAGCCATCGTCGGCATCGAAGC
>VGCQ01000360.1 GCA_016870055.1 Alphaproteobacteria bacterium
CATCTGCAGGCGCCATGCGAGGATGCGGCCGACATCCAGCGTCGGAGAGGGTGCCGCCCCATCGGAAAAGCGCGGTCAACCGATTCCAACCAGCGGAAATGGTTTCCGATCAACGCCGGCGGGGATTGATCCAGCGAAGGCCGGCAAAGCGCGCGAAGTCGGCGTCCATGGAGTACAGGACATAGCCGCGCCCCATCGCCAGCACGGCAAGATGGGCGTCGGCGGTCATGGTGCCGGCGGTGCCCAACCGTTCAAGCGTGTCGCGCAGGCGAGAGAAATGGGCATCCGACGGCTGCACGACGTGAACGCGGGGCAGTTCCAGCCAGCCTTCGATGCGCGCCATCACCTCGCCGACACCCGGCGGACGAGCGACGATCTTGCGGTTGGTCGCGATACGGACAAAGCCCAGCATCACGGCCCAGGCCAGGCAGACGCCTTCGACCCCCGCCAGGCAGCCGTCCCACCATCGCCGGGCCGTCTCGTGCACGCCGAATCGGCGTTATGAGCGTGAACGAGAACGTTTACGTCGGGCAGGATCATGCGCGCTTCTTGCCGTCGCCGCGAAGGTCTCGGCTTCGAGCTCGTCGGCAAGCTGCCCGAGCTTGTCGAGATCGACGCCCGGCCGGCGGCCGAACGAACGGGAGATGGTCTTGGGCGCGCTGCCGCGACGCGGCTTGTGGACCTGGCCCAGGCCGGCACGGATCGTGCGATTGACGGCCTCCTTGAACGGGATGCCCTGTTCGCGGGCGCGTTGCTTCAGGAGGCCCGCCAGGTCATCGTCGACGGTGAGCGTCGTCCTCCTTCCAGCATCAATGATGCCGCTCGAATTGACGTCGAGGCATCAATAGACTTGCCCGCGGATCGTCACGTTGCGACGCCCCGTGTCGAAGCGCATAGACGAGACACGAAGCGAAGCGTGCCAGCTTCGACGCCAACTTTGCCGGGATTTTTTTATCCGACCGAAATCGGTTGGGTAGAAAAGCTCTGACGTCATGTCGTAGGCGTCAGCGCCGCCCCGGCGCCGACCCACTCGGAGCCAGCCAGGGGTTGAGCAGCGCAACCCCCATCGACTGAAAATCCGCCGTGTTGCGAGTGACGACGGTCAGCCCATGCACCCGCGCGGTCGCGGCGATCAGCGCGTCGCGCTCCGGCTTTGGATCGGGAACGTGGAGCGCAGCACACTGGCGGGCGATGTCGACATCTATGGGCAGGATGCGTGATGCAAGCGGCGCCAAGACCTCGTGTTCGAGCCACCGCCGCAGAATCGCCCCTTGATTTGGATCGCGACGCTCCGCGAGCAGGACGCCCCGCTCCAGCTCCAGTACCGTTACGACCGACAGCGCATGGAGTTCCGCAGGCGCGCTCGATGCCCAAGTCCGCACGTTGGCATTTGCTCTACGCGGCCGTCGAAGCTCAGACACGACATTGGTGTCGAGCAGGAACATCAGCCCAGATCCACGGCGCGCGAAACGTCATCGCCCATTCGGGGCGGCTGAAATTCGAAGTCGCCCTCCTCCTTCTGCTTCAAGACCTCCAGCAGGCTCGGGCCGGTGTCCAGAAGCTTGCGATAGTCCTCGAAACTCAAGAGGACGTGCGCCGGCTTGCCGCGATCGGTAATGATGACCGGCCCCTTGTCCGCCGCCTTCTTGGCGCCGCCAGCGTCCTGATTGAACTCTCGGCTCGAAATCGTGGTGATGGCCATGGATGCCTCCGTGGAACGAACTCTGCCGCGTTGCGGTCGGCATGGCAAGGAATTTGTAGGAACGTTGCTACTTTCTGCCGAGCGATCGCTCCCGACCGCTTGTTCGGGATGTCGCAGATCAGTCGATCAATGCAGCCCGCTGCGACAATCCGATCCGCCCTATCCGCTGCGACCTGAGCGGCCCCGCACCTGCCGTTTGACGGTGCCGAACGCCGGCTGATTGGCGAGACGCCTCGCCTCCGCGACAGCCGCCGCCGACAAGTCGCTGGCCGGGCAAAGGGCGTCGAAGACGCGTTCGCGCAGCAGGTCGGCCGAGGCGACCGGCTCGCTCGTCAAGGTGAGCTGCCGGAGCAATCCCGGCGGCAGCTCGTGGCGGATGATGTCGAGCGGCCCCTCGGGAAACGGCACGCCTGCCCGCGCCTCGCTGAGCGCGAACCGCAGGCCCTCCCGGTCGGCGACGATCCGGCGATCGCAGCAGAGCGCGAGGACGAGGCCGCCACCCAGCGCATGACCGTTGATCGCCGCGACCACAGGCACGGCGATGGCCAGCAATCGTGCCGTCATCGCCGAGATCGCCTCGAACATCGCCGTGCGCTGCCGCTGGTCGTACGAGGCGAACGCCCGCGTGTCGACGCCGGCCGAGAAGACGTCGCCCGCGCCCGTCAGCACGACGCCGCCGGGCGGCGGCTCGGCGGCGACGCGCGCGAACGTCGCTGAGAGATCGTCGATCGCCGCGGCGTCGAGAGCGTTGACCGGCGGGCGATCGATCGTGACGATGAGCGTCTCGTCGACGCGCGATGTCGATACCGCCATGGAACGCTCCTCCTCGCCTGCAGACCGAGCACGTTCGCCGACGCGGCCCGCGCCCGGTCGACCGATTTTCGCTTGGTCCGTTGAAGCACGGCCGGCGGCGCCTCGGCAATGTCGCGCGGCGGTACCCACCCGAGCGATCGGTTGGGACGGCTGGCCTTCTCCTCTATCCTCTCGATGCGGGACGCGGCGCACGAGGCACCGCCCGCGGGAGGCTGCATGGCGCTGCTCATCGTCAAGCTCGATCAGGTCATCGGCAACGCCCAGGCCTGGCGCGAGGCGTTCGAGGCGCAGCTGCCCGATCTGCCCGTCCGGATCTGGCCCGATGCCGGCGACTTGAAAGAGATCGAGTATCTCGCCTTCATGCATCCGGATTTCGACCAGCTTCCCACTTTTCCCAACCTCAAGGCGATGTTCAGCCGCGCCGCCGGCGTAGAGGACATCGTCACGCACCCCAGGCTGCCGAATGTGCCGCTGGGCAAGGTCGAGCCGCCAGGCGGCGATCCGATGATGACGGAGTATGTCGTCATGCATGTGCTGCGCCTGCATCGCGACATGCCCAACTACCAGGCGGCCCAGGCGAAGCGGCAGTGGCTGCGGGTCCCGATCGCCCGGCCCGAACAGCGGCGCGTCGGCTTCCTGGGCTTCGGCATGATGGCCAAGGCGCCGGCGCTGGTGCTGCAGTCGCTGGGCTTCAAGGTCTCGGCCTGGGTGCGCTCGCCGCGGCCGGCCGCCGAGGTCCCCCTCTTCCACGGCCGCGATCAACTCGCGGCCTTTCTCGGCCAGACCGATATCGCCGTCTGCCTGCTGCCGCTGACGGCGGAAACCGAAGGCATCTTCTGCGCGCAAGCCTTCGCCATGATGCCGCCCGGCGCCATGCTGGTGAATGTCGGGCGCGGCCGGCATGTCGTGGACGGCGATCTGATCGCCGCGCTCGATTCGGGACAGTTGGCGCACGCCGCCTTGGATGCGCTGTGGCCCGAGCCGCTGCCGCCGGAGAGCCCGCTATGGCTTCACCCCAAGGTCACGATCATGCCGCATGTGGCGCGGCGGCCGACGGTCGCCCAGTTGGTCACCGAGATGGTCGCCAACATCCGCAGCCTCGAGGCCGGCGGCAAGCTCCTGCAAGAAGTCGACATCGCGCTCGGCTACTGATCGGCAGACGTCCCTTCCTCGAGCGGGATTGGCCACTTCAGAACCAGGCCGCCTTGTCGACCTCGTTGCGCAGCGGCTGCCCGGCGGCGAAGGCGCGGCAATTGTCGGCCACGATCTCGAACCGCCGCTCGTCGAGGTAGGGTCCATGTCCGGCCATGTGCGGCGTCAGCAGCACGTTGGGCAGACCCCATAGCGGGTGCTCGCGCGGCAGCGGCTCCTGTTCGTAGACATCGAGAGCGGCACCGGCGATTTCGCCCGCCTCCAATGCTGCGACCAGATCGTCCAGCCGGGTCGTCAGGCCGCGGCCGATGTTGACGAAGAACGCCGTCCGCTTCATGCGCTGGAAGCGAGCACGGTTGAAGAAGCCCTCGGTCGCCGGCGTATGCGGCACCGTCAGGACCACGAAGTCGGCACGCGGCAGCAGGGCGTCCAGCGCCTCCGGTCGATGCAGCTCGCTCACCCCGCTGGGCGGCGCGGTGCGGCGGGCATCGGTCGCCAGCACGGTGACGCCGAAAGCCGCGAGCAGCCGCGCAGCCTCGGCGCCGATGCCGCCGGCGCCGACGACCAGGGCGGTTGCTTCGGGCAGATGCACGACGTCGCCGGTCTCCAGCGGGCTCTTCTTCCACTCGCGGCGCAGCTGTTGCGGGATGAAGACGTGCAGTCCGCGGGCGAACGCCAGGACGAAGGCCAGGATATGGGCGCCGATATGATCGTTGTAGATCTCGCGGAAGTTGGTCACGCGCACGGAATGGCTGACCAGCTCGGGGTAGTAGTAGCCCGCGGGCGGCGCCGCCTGGGGCGCCTGCAGCCAACGCAACTTCGTGGCCGTGGCGAGAAGCTCCCGGCCGAGCCAGCCGAAGGCTGCTTCGGCATCGACGATCTCGCGCGACGCGGTGTCGGCATCCTCGGCCACGACCACGCGGACCTCCGCCACCGTCTCGGCCAGACGTTTGGCCCAGCCGCGGGTCGTGTCGGTGTGCGGCGGCAGCATGACGAACTTGAACGAATTGCGGCTGGCCACGGTGGTCCTTTCGATGTCCGGTGCCGATCATTGTGGACGGCATTGTCGGCCGGCGGCAAGACGAGCGAGCGTGTAGGACCTCTCGAGGATCCCGATATACGCCGCGGGCAACGTCGTGACGCCTTCTGCCCTACTGAATGCCCCCAGACCTTCCGAGGCGCGGCCGTGCGACCTGACAGGCGTCTACGTCTGGTCCGATCCGCCGTTGGACGATACCTACCTCATCACTACCACTCGCAGCCCGACGAATCGCGCTTCACGCCGCGAGTGATCTGCCCCCCTCAGAGCGGTCCAAAAGTTAACTTAGACTGGACCCCGAAGGAGACGAACAATGGGCAAGAAGCACGGGCCTGAAGAGATCATCG
>VGCQ01000361.1 GCA_016870055.1 Alphaproteobacteria bacterium
GGCGATGCGGCCCTCGATGAAGCCCTGGCGCTCACGCGCGGAGGTGTACTCGGCGTTCTCCGACAGATCGCCGTGTTCGCGCGCCGCCGCGATCGCCTTGATGATCGCCGGCCGCTCCACGCTCTTCAGCTGCTTCAACTCGTCCTCGAGGCCCTTCAGCCCCTCGGCCGTCATCGGAACCCGTTCCATTGGCCAATCGTCCTTAATGATTCGCGCGGCGTCAACGACCCAATCGGACAGCCGCCCCTGCAGCGGGGCGGATTCCGCGCCGCGCTGACGTTAGAAAGTGGTCTTGAAGTAGGATTGCAGGGGCGCCACGTCCAAGGCCCCCTCGCTCAGGGCCGCGATGCCCTCGACCGACGCTTTGGCACCGGCCACCGTGGTGTAGTAGGCGATCTTGTGCATCAGCGCCGTGCGCCTCAGCGTGAAGCTGTCGGTCAGCGCCGCCGAGCCATCGACCGTGTTGAAGACAAGCTGCACCTTGCCGTCCTTCATCAGGTCGACGATGTGCGGACGGCCTTCGAGGACCTTGTTGACGCGCTGCGCCGCGATGCCGTGCCGGCGCAGGAAGTCGGCGGTGCCGCCGGTCGCCACCACCTTGAAGCCGAGCTCGACCAGCCGCTTAACCGGCTTCACCATGGCCGCCTTGTCGGGATCCTTGACCGAGACGAACACCGTGCCCGCGACCGGCACCTTGCTGCCGGCGCCGAGCTGCGACTTCGCGAAGGCGCGGCCGAAGTCCCGGTCGAGGCCCATGACCTCGCCCGTCGAGCGCATCTCGGGGCCGAGAATGACATCGACGCCGGGGAAGCGGGCGAACGGGAACACCGCCTCCTTGACCGCGATGTGCTTGCTGCGCGCCTTCTTGATGGCCAGCGATTTCAACGATTCGCCGACCATCAGGCGGGCGGCGAACTTGGCGATCGGCTGGCCGGTCGCTTTGGCGACGAACGGCACGGTGCGGCTGGCGCGCGGATTGACCTCCAGGACGTAGACATCGCCGTCCTTCACCGCGTACTGCACGTTCATCAGGCCGACGACCTGAAGCGCCTTGGCCATGGCCTCGGTCTGACGCTCGATCTCGCTCAGGATCTTGGCGGGCAGCGAATAGGGCGGCAACGAGCAGGCCGAATCGCCGGAATGAATTCCGGCTTCCTCGATATGTTCCATGATGCCGGCGACGAAGACATTGCGATCCTTGTCAGCCAAGGCATCGACATCGACCTCGATGGCATCGCGCAGATAGGAATCGATCAGCACCGGATTGGCGCCCGAGACCTTGACGGCATCGCGCATGTAGCGCTCCAGCCCGTCGCGGTCGTAGACGATCTGCATGGCGCGGCCGCCCAGCACATAGGACGGGCGGATGACCACCGGGTAGCCGATCCTCTCGGCGGCGGCGATCGCCTGGTCCTGCGACGTCGCGGTGCCGTTGTCGGGCTGGCGCAGCTTCAGCTGATGGATGAGCTGTTGGAAACGCTCGCGATCCTCGGCCAGATCGATGGCGTCGGGCGAGGTGCCGAGGATGGGGATGCCGGCGGCCTCCAGCGGCTTGGCGAGCTTGAGCGGCGTCTGGCCGCCGAACTGCACGATCAGCCCGAGCAGCTCGCCCTTACTGCGCTCGACCTCGACCAGCTCGATCACGTCCTCGGCGGTCAGCGGCTCGAAGTAGAGGCGATCGGCGGTATCGTAGTCGGTCGACACGGTCTCAGGGTTGCAGTTGACCATGATGGTCTCGTAGCCGGCCTCGCGCAGGGCGTAGACGGCGTGGACACAGCAATAGTCGAACTCGATGCCCTGGCCGATGCGATTGGGGCCGCCGCCCAGGATGATGACCTTGCGCCGGTCGGTCGGCTCGGCCTCGCACTCGGCCGGCGCCAGCCCATTGCCTTCGTAGGCCGAATAGAGATACGGCGTGCGCGACGCGAACTCGGCGGCGCAGGTGTCGATGCGCTTGAACACCGGCCGCACGCCGAGCGCGCGTCGCTGGCGCGCCACATCGGCGGCGCTCTGGCCGGTGAGTTCGCCCAACCGCTCGTCGGAGAAGCCCTTCTTCTTGAGGTCGAGCAGCCCCTTGGCGCCGTTGGGCAGGCCCTTGGCGCGCAGCTCGGCCTCGATCTTCACCAACTGCTCGATCTGGCGCAGGAACCACGGCTCGTACTTGGAGGCCTGCGCCACCTCTTCGACGGTGAGGCCGAAGCGGAACGCCTGGGCGATCACCAGCACGCGATCCGGCGTCGGCCGCGCCAGCGCACCGACGATGGCCGCCTTGTCGGGCGCGCCCTTGATCTCGATCTCGTCGAGGCCGGTCAAGCCGGTCTCCATCGAGCGCAGCGCCTTCTGCAGCGACTCCTGGAAGGTGCGGCCGATCGACATCGCCTCGCCGACGCTCTTCATCGAGGTCGTGAGGATCGATTCGGCACCGGGGAACTTCTCGAACGCAAAGCGCGGCATCTTGGTGACGACGTAGTCGATCGTCGGCTCGAACGAGGCCGGCGTCACTCCGGTGATGTCGTTCAACAGCTCGTCGAGCGTGTAGCCGATCGCCAGCCGCGCCGCGACCTTGGCGATCGGAAAGCCGGTGGCCTTCGACGCCAGCGCCGACGAGCGCGACACGCGTGGGTTCATCTCGATCACCACCATGCGGCCGGTCGCCGGATCGACCGCGAACTGCACGTTGGAGCCGCCGGTATCGACGCCGATCTCGCGCAGGCAGGCGATCGAGGCGTCGCGCATGATCTGGTATTCTTTGTCGGTGAGCGTCAGCGCCGGCGCCACGGTGACCGAATCGCCGGTATGGATGCCCATCGGATCGACGTTCTCGATCGAGCAGACGATGATGCAGTTGTCGCGTCTGTCGCGCACCACCTCCATCTCGTACTCTTTCCAGCCCAGCACCGATTCTTCGACCAGCACTTCGCCGACCGGCGAGGCGTCGATGCCGCCCGCCACGATCTCGAAATATTCGTCGCGGTTGTAGGCGATGCCGCCGCCGGTGCCGCCGAGCGTGAAGGACGGGCGGATGATGGCGGGCAGCCCGACATGGTCGAGCGCATTCACCGCCTCCTCGCGATTGTGCACGACCTCGCTCTTGGGGCACTCCAGGCCGATCTTGATCATGGCTTCGCGGAACAGCAGTCGATCCTCGGCCTTGTCGATCGCCTCGGCATTGGCGCCGATCAACTCGACGCCCAGGCTCTTCAGCCGGCCGTCGCGGTGCAGCGCCATCGCCGTGTTGAGCGCGGTCTGGCCGCCCATGGTCGGCAGGATGGCGTCGGGCTTCTCCTTCTCGATGATGCGCGCCACCATGTCGGGCGTGATCGGCTCGACATAGGTCGCATCCGCCAGGCCCGGATCGGTCATGATCGTGGCCGGGTTGGAGTTCACCAGGATGACGCGATAGCCCTCGTCCTTCAGCGCCTTGCAGGCCTGCACGCCCGAATAGTCGAACTCGCAGGCCTGGCCGATGACGATCGGCCCGGCGCCGATCACGAGGATGCTCTTGATGTCTGTGCGTTTGGGCATCGGAACTACTGGCGCTTGGCCTGGTCGATCATCGCGACGAAGCGGTCAAAGAGATAATGGCTGTCGGTCGGACCGGGCGACGCCTCGGGATGGTACTGCACCGAGAAGGCCGGCCGATCGGTGCACCGCAGGCCCTCGTTGGTGCCGTCGAACAGCGAGGTGTGCGTGACCTCGACGTTGGCCGGCAGCGATTCGGGCACGACGCAGAAGCCGTGGTTCTGCGAGGTGATCTCGACCTTGCCGGTGGTCAGGTCCTTGACCGGCTGGTTGGCGCCGCGATGGCCGCGCCCCATCTTGCGCGTCTTGCCGCCCAGGGTGAGGGCAAGAAGCTGGTGGCCGAGGCAGATGCCGAACAGCGGCACGTTCTTGTCCAGCACGCCACGGATCGCCGGCACCGTGTAGCCCGCCGTCGCCGCCGGGTCGCCCGGGCCATTGGACAGGAACACGCCGTCGGGCTTGTGGCGCAGGATGTCCTCGGCGCTCGCGGTCGCCGGCACCACTGTGACGCGGCAACCGGCATTGGCGAGGCAGCGCAGGATGTTGCGCTTGGCGCCGTAATCGACGGCGACGACGTGGTATTTGGGCTTGGCGAGCTTGCCGTAGCCCTTGCCCAACGCCCACTTGGTCTCGTCCCACTGGTAGGTCTGCTTGGTCGTGACCTCGATCGCGAGATCCATGCCGTCGAGGCCCGGCCACTGCTCGGCGATCTTGCGCATCGCCGGTATGTCGAACTTGCCGTCCGGCGCGTGCACGACCACGCCGTTGGGCGCGCCCTTGTCGCGGATGCGCCGCGTGATGGCGCGCGTGTCGACGTCGCAGATGCCGGGCAGGTCGTGGCCCTTCAGCCAGTCGTCGAGCGGCTTGGTGTTGCGCCAATTGGCCGGCTCGGTGATGTCGCCGCGCAACACCACGCCGCGTGCCGCCGGCGTGACGGTCTCGATGTCCTCGAGATTGGTGCCGACATTGCCGATATGCGGGAAGGTGAAGGTGATGATCTGGCCGGCATAGGACGGATCGGTGACGATCTCCTGGTAGCCCGTCATCGAGGTGTTGAAGCAGACCTCGCCGACGGCATGCCGCGCCGCGCCGACGCCCTTGCCCCAAAAGACCGCGCCATCGGCCAGCACCAGGGCGGCCGTGGCCCAACGCGGCGCGGCGTCATTCGCGCCTGCGGTCTCTGGAGAAGCCATGATGAATGTCCGTTCTTGCCGCTCGCCCGGCCTCGCCCGGGGAGGCGACCTGCAAGCCGCGCGGTTTTTACCCGCGCGGTCGCACAGGGTCAAGGCGCGGCCGGCGGCCAATTTATCAGCATTTTCAATATGTTATTTGCTTTGCCAACAGCGCCGCGGACGATTAGAGCATAGTCCGCCCAGTTGGAATCAGCTGGGCGGACTATGCTCGGTGCAACAAGCATCTTCAGTACGCGCGAATCCGATCAGATTGAACCGTGAGCGGTTCAATCTGATCGGATTCCGCTCTAGTGTCCTGGTTCAGAAGTTCGCTGGACCA
>VGCQ01000362.1 GCA_016870055.1 Alphaproteobacteria bacterium
CAGCGGATCAGGGCTGGTGACTTCACGCTCCGAGGTTTGGTGGCGGAGCTGGCGGGACGTGGACTGAAGGTGGACTGCCGCTCGGTCTGGGCGTTTGTGCACGCCGAGCAACTGAGCTTTAAAAAAACGGCGGTGGCTGGCGAGCGCGATCGTCCCGACGTGGCACGCCGGCGCGCGCAATGGGTTAAGTACCAGCACCGGGTCGAGGCGGCGCGCCTGGTTTTCATTGACGAGACCTGGACCAGGACCGACATGGCGCCGCTCAGGGGCTGGGGGCCGTGCGGGAAGCGGCTGCTGGCCAAGGTGCCGCATGGGCGCTGGAGGACCACGACCTTCCTCGCCGCCTTGCGCCATGACCGGATCGAGGCACCCTGGCTCATCGACGGCCCGATCGACGGCGAGAGTTTCGCCATCTATGTGGAGCAGGTGCTCTGCCCGACGCTCCAACCCGGCGACCTCGTCGTCATGGACAACCTCGGCAGCCACAAGAACGCCCGCGTGCGCCGGTTGATCCGCGCCAAGGGCGCCAAGCCGTTCTTCCTGCCGAAATACTCGCCCGACCTCAACCCGATCGAGCAGGTCTTCGCGAAGCTCAAGCACCTGCTGCGCAAGGCGCAGGCTCGCACCGTCGAGGCGATCTGCGCGGCAATCGGCGAACTCCTCGGCAGCTACACCGCCGAGGAATGCGCCGCCTACTTCAGGAATTCAGGCTATGCACCAACCTAAAATCAACATGCTCTAGCGTAGCGCATTCTCGGTCAGCGGCCCGAGGATCAGCGTGAACGCCATCGGCGCGATCGGGATCTCGAGCTTGCTGAAGACGTAGCCGATCACGCCGAAGGCGAGCAGTACGCCAACGTCGAACAGGCTGTTGCTGGTGACGAAGGAGCCGATGACGGTGAAGGCCAAGACAAGCGAGAACAGGATCGAGCGCGGGATGCGCAGCAGGCGCACCCATAGCCCGACCAGCGGCAGGTTCAGCACGAGCAGGATCAGGTTGCCGACATAGAGGCTGGCGATCACGCCCCAGACGAATTCCGGCTTGTCCTTGAACAGGAAAGGCCCCGGCGCGAGGCCATTCATCATGAAGGCGCCGAGCAGCACGGCGATGGTCGGCGAAGCGGGCACGCCCAGCGTAAAGAGGGGAATGAGCGCGCCATTGGCGTTTGCGTTGTTGGTGGCTTCGGGGCCCGCCACGCCCTCGATCGCCCCGTTGCCGAAGCGCTCCGGCGACTTCGACAGCTTCTTCTCCGCGGCATAGGAGGCAATCGTTGGCAGGATGGTGCCAATGCCAGGGATGAGGCCGAGGAAGATGCCGATGCCCGTGCCGCGCGCGATCGGCATGGCGGACGCCTTGATCTCCTCGGCAGTCAGCATCTTGGAGCTGATGTCGGGATTCTCGATGACCGTCGGCTTGCGTTCGAGATTGGCCAGCACTTCGCCGATGCCATATAGACCCATGATCACCGGCACGAAGCCGACGCCGTCCATCAGATCGAGGATGCCGAAGGTCATGCGCGGCGTGCCCTCGACGAAGTCGGTGCCGGGGATCGCGAGCGCCATGCCGAGCAGCGCGCTCAGCAGGCCGAGCAGCACCTTTTCTCCAGAGAATGCGACGAGTAGGATGAGGCCGAGCAGCATCAGGCCGAAGAACTCGGGCGGGCCGAATCTGAGTGCGACCGCGGCGAGCGGTGGCGCGGCGATGACCAGCACGATCGTGGCGACCGTGCCGCCGATGAACGAGCCGATGGCGGCAATCGCCAGCGCCGCGCCGGCGCGGCCGCGCCGCGCCATCTGGTAGCCGTCGATGCAGGTCACGGCCGAGGCGCCTTCGCCCGGCACGTTCGTCAACACCGAGGTGATGGTGCCGCCATAATTGGCGCCGTAATAGATCGCCGACAGCATGATGATGGCGCCGGTCGGATCGAGCTTGAAGGTGAGCGGCAGAAGGATCGCGATGCCGGCGATCGGGCCGATGCCGGGCAGCACGCCGACAGCCGTGCCGATCACCGAGCCGAGGAGCGCAAACAGCAGATTGTCGGGCCGCAGCGCGACGGCGAACCCGTTCAGCAGGCTGACGAGCGTATCCATTGTCTCAGCCGAGTGCCGCGCTCCCAGCCCCAGCCATTCGGCCGGGAGCGCGGGGCGCTTGGTCTCTATTTTTCAGCACTTTGCCGAGCGTCTCGCCGATCGCCTTCTGCTCAGCCTGGACCTGGATCGCGGCCTCGCGGATCTGCTTGCCGGTCTTGAACTCGATGAATTCGCCGATCTTCTCGAGCTTCTCGCGGGACTCCTTGTCTTCCATCGAGGCCTTGAGAGCGTCCTCGAGCTTCTGGCGGATCGGCTCGGGCAGGCCCGGCGGGCCGGCGAGCGACGACAGGTTGCGCACGGTGAAGCCGTATTTCTGGCTGCTCAGCGGCACACCCATCTTCTCCAGCTCCGGCCACGACTTGCTGACCACCAGGATCGCGCGGATCGCGCCGGTCTTGAGGTGGGGAAGCGTGGGTGTTGCCGAGTTCTGCTGGGTCTGCGCATCGCCCGACAGCAGCTTGAGCACCTGCTCGGCGCCGCCCGTGGTCGGCATGGTGCGGTATTGCAGACCGCCCGCGGCCTTGGCGAGCTGGGCCATGCCGATATCGGGCAGGCCGAACGCGCCGGAATTGGCGTAGACGACCTTGTTTGGGTTCTCTTTCATGTACTTGATCAGGTCTTCGACCGTCTGCCATGGGCTGTCGCCCTTGACGAACTGGGCGTACATGGATTCGAGGACCGAGCCGATGAAGGTGAGCTTGAGCGGATCGAAGCCAAGCTCAGTCGTGCAGGGAATGACGGTCAGGATCGAGCCCGACGTCATGGTCAGGGTGTAGCCGTCGGGCGTGGAGTTTTAGACCGCGCCGGTGCCGACCGCACCGTTGCCGCCGGGACGGTTCTCGACCGTGATCGGCTGCTTCAGCGTCTTTTCCATGTGCGAAGCGACGATGCGCGTCGCGAGATCGGTCGAGCCGCCGGCGCCATAGCCGACGACGATGCGGATCGGACGCGACGGATAGGCATCGGCTGCGCTGAGCTCGACCGACGACAGCAACATGGTGGCGGCTACGACGAGTGCGCCAGTCAGGATGCTACTTGCCACGACCCCGCGCATGATCTTCCTCCCGATGTGATTAATGTCCGATACCCGCCGAGCAGGCATGGGGTCGACCGGGGACGATGCTACATCGCCCGGTTCGGTCTTGTCAGGTCGAATGGCGCCCTCTCCGTGGTTCGTCATGGAGCAGTGGGCAGAACCCGCCCGCGGCATTCGCCAAAACCGATGCGCGCATAGCCATCCCGCTGGCACGAGGCGCTGAGGAACATCTCGTCGCCATCCTCGAGGAAACGCCGCTCCTCGCCCGACGGCAGCGTGAAGCGCTTCTTGCCGCCCTCGGTCAGCTCCAGCAGACATCCGGCGCCATCAGGTGCGGAAATCGTGCCCGACGCGATGAGATCGCCCGGATTGAACGCGCAGCCATTGCTGGCGTGGTGGGTGAGGAGCTGGAACAGCGTCCAGTAGATGGCGTGGAACTGGTTGCGATGGAGCGAGTGGGGCGCGAGGCCGCGTTCGCGCATCTGGGCCGACTGGATCGCGGCCTCGACCGTGATGTCGAAGCCGCCAGATGCGCGGTCTGTCGGATCATCGAGGTAGTGCAGGAGCGGTGGATCATCGGTGCCGCGCGGCCGCGCTGGCACGCGGTAGGGCTCCAGCGCTTCGAGCGTGACGATCCACGGCGAGATCGTGGTCAGGAAGCTCTTGCCGAGGAACGGTCCGAGCGGCCGCTGCTCCCAGCTCTGGATGTCGCGCGCCGACCAGTCGTTGAGCAGGCACAGGCCGAAGATATGGCGCTCGGCGTCGGCGAGCGCAATCTGGCGACCGATCGCGTTGCCTGGACCAATCACGGCGGCCAGTTCGAGCTCGTAGTCAAGGCTGCGCGTCGCTTCGAAGGCGAGCGCGTCCACGCCGCGCCGCATGACCTAGCCACGCGGCCGGCGGCATTCCGTGCCGCTGACCATGACCGTCGAGGCGCGGCCGTGATAGGCGATCGGTAGATGGCGGTAGCTCGGCGGCAAGGGTAGGTCCGGGCGCACCAGCGCCCCGGCATGAGCGGCGTGGTCGATCGACGCGAAGAAGTCCGTGTAGTCGCCGACCGAGATCAGCAAGGCGAGCTCGGCCGCCGTGATCGGCACGACCTGCGTCGCGGCATCGACGCCCGAGGGCGGCCGGTCGCCGCGCAGCAACCGCGAGAGTGCCAGCCGCAGCGCCGACCAATGCGACGGGCCGAGCGCCAGCAGGGGATTGAGGCGCGGGCCGGTGCAGGCGGCGGCCGCCTCGGCGGCCAGGCCGTCGAAGAGGCCTGAGGCGCGACAGGAAGCGAGATCGAGGATGCCCGTGTCGATCGCCACGCCGCTGCGCCAGGCCTCGTCGGTTCCGCGCCGGCGAAAGATGCCGAAGGGCAGTTTATGGATGGGAAAGTCGCCGGCGGGGTCGTCGGCGCCGGCGACCCAGGACCGCAGGTGAGGATCGTGGGTCTCGTTGATGTCGATCACGGATTGTCCGATCGGGAACAGCGGTGGCGGGCGATCTTGAGGCGTTGCGGCCGGTGGATCAAGTCGAGGGGCCAACGCGCGGAATCCGTTTACGAATTCTTAGTTCGAAGTTTGCGGGCAAAATTTGTCTAAGCTACTGAACCGACTCTCGAATTCACGAATTTCGGTTTTCTGCTCTGGACACGCCACGTGGAAAAGGAATCTGATCTCAAGGGGTTGGCGTCAGGGCTGTTCAATGCTCATCACATGAAGCGCAGTGAACGGATGGCGTTGAGTCCGCCGATGGCGAGGCGATAGCGGGCGTCGGTGACGTTGTCGACGCCGTTGTGACGCAGAATGTTGGCGGCGAAGGACCGCAGGCGTGCGAGGACGCCGGGATTGCGGCGGGTGCGGCTGTCGTCCTCGCGGAAGCTGCAGTCG
>VGCQ01000363.1 GCA_016870055.1 Alphaproteobacteria bacterium
CGCAGCGTCGGGCTCTGCCTGCTCTGCCATAGTGCGCCGATTGCCGAGGAGCGGTTCCAGGGCGAACTTGCGCCAAGCCTGGCTGGCGCCGGTGCCCGGTGGTCGGTGGCGCAGCTCCGCCTGCGCATGGTCGACGGTCCCCGCCTCAACCCCGACACGATCATGCCGCCCTACTATCGAACAACCGGCCTGCAGCGCGTCGCCAAGTCGTTTGAAGGCAAGCCCATCTTGACCGCCCAGCAGGTCGAGGATGTCGTGGCTTATCTGGCGACGCTGAAGGAATGAGGATGAAGCGCATGACGGCCGCAAAGAGCAGCTTGCAGCGCCGGGCGTTCCTGGCCGGCGTCGCGCTGGTCTCCGTGGTGGCGCCGCAGGCCGCACGCGCCACGCCGGAGGCGATGGCCGAGGCGATCAAGGCTGTGGTCGGCGACCGGCCGGTGCGCGAAGGCCGGGTGACGCTCGACCTGCCGCCGCTGATCGAGAACGGCAACACCGTGCCGCTCAGCGTCGCCGTCGAAAGCCCGATGAGCGAGGCCGACCACGTCAAGGCGATCCACGTCTTCAACGAGAAGAACCCACAGCCGCACGTGTTCGACGCGCGCCTCGGCCCGCGCAACGGCCGCGCCCAGGTCGCGACCCGCATCAAGCTCGGCGATTCGCAGAGGATCGTGGCCATCGCCGAGACCAGCCGGGGCGAGTTCTGGAGCGCCAGCGCCGATGTCATCGTCACTCTGGCGGCTTGCCTGGAGGAGTTGACGTGACCAACGTCCTGATCAACGCCCCAAAGACGGCGCGGCGCGGCGAGCTGATCGAGCTCAAGACGCTGATCCTGCATCCCATGGAGACCGGGTTTCGGCCGGGCACCAACGGCGGCATCATTCCGCGCAACATCATCCAGCGCTTCGTCGCCACCTGGAACGGTACGGAGATTTTCAGCATGGATCTGTCGCCGGCGATCTCGGCGAACCCGTTCGTGTCGTTCTTCACGGTGGCCACCGAAAGCGGCCGCGTCGCTTTTCGCTGGAGCGGCGACGAAGGCTTTCTGGCCGAAGAGTCGGTAACCATTGACGTGGTCTGATCGGCCCGGCCGCCGCCCGGCCCTGGTCCTGCTGGCGTTGGTCTTCGGCGCCTCCCTCGCGGCCGCCCAGGTCGGCGCCGACACGCGGCGCTCGGGTTATCAGGACATGGGCCCGGCGCTGCAGAAGATGCAGGACGACGACACCGCCAACCCGGCCATGCTGTTCGTCCAGCTCGGCGAGCAGCTATGGTCCAAGCCGGCCGGCGCTGCCGGTAAGGCGTGCGCCGACTGCCACAGCGTCGCCGACATGAAGGGCGTCGCCGTGCGCTACCCCGCCATAGCCAAAGGCGCCGACCGGCCGCTCGATCTCGACGGCCGCATCTCGCTCTGTCGGACGGCCAATCAGCAGGCCGAGCCGTTTGCGCCGGAAAGCCGCGATCTCCTGTCGTTGACGGCGTTCGTCGCCCACCAGTCGCGCGGCCTGCCGATCGCCCCGCCGGACGATCCGCGACTGCGGCCGTTCCGCGATCACGGGGCCGAGATCTATCGACGCCGGCAGGGCCAGCTCAATCTCTCCTGCGCGATCTGCCATGACGACAATGCCGGCAAGAAGCTCGCCGGCGTGACCATCCCGCAAGCCCATCCGACCGGCTACCCGATCTACCGTCTGGAATGGCAGGCGCTGGGCTCGCTCAAGCGCCGGTTGCGTAACTGCCTGGTCGGCATCCGAGCTGAACCTTATGGCTACGGCTCGCTCGACTACGTCGCTTTGGAGATATTCTTGGCCGACCGGGCGAGGGGCATGCTATGGGAGGCGCCTGGGGTACGGCCCTGATCGGGTGGGAGTGGGCCGGCAGGAGGACATCTGTTGTCACGGCGACAACCGCGGCGCCTGTCGCGGCGAGCGGTGTTGGGTGGGTGCGTGCTGGCGGCCGCCGGCGCGCAGCCGGCCGGCGCGCAGCTGGCTTCGCTCACGCTCGGCACGTCGTCCGAAGGCGGCGGCTTCATCCTGTATGGCGGCGCCTTTGCCGATGCCGTCAAGTGGGCCAACCCGAAGATCGCCGTCAAGACCACGCCGACTCGCGGCAGCGTCGAGAACATCCCCCTGCTGGAAAGCGGGGCGATCGATCTCGGCCTGGTGTTCGGCGAGATGGCCGAGCGCATCTTCAATCCCAAGAGCGGACCGCCGACCGCGCTCAAGGTGATTTGCACCGTCTATTCCAGCCCAGGCATGTTCGTGGTGCGCGCCGACAGCCGATACCGGACGATCGGCGACCTCAAGGGCCGGCCGGTGATCTGGAACGCACGGGGCAGTGGGCTCGCGCTGCAGGGCCGCTATGTGGTCGAGGCCCTCGGCCTCGACCCCGACAAGGACTTCGAGGCGATCTACACCGAGAGCATGAAGGACGGACCGGAGATGATCATCGATGGCCGCGCCTCGGCGCTGTGGGGCGCCGGCAGCCGCTGGCCGGGCTTCGTCAAGGTCTCGAGCGACCCGCGCGGCGCCCGCTTCGTGACGCCCGACGAGGACGAGATCGCCCGGATCGTGGGCCGGCACCCGTTCATGCGTCGGCTGGTGGTTCCGGCCAGGCACTACCCACGGCAGCCCGACCCGGTCGTCACCGTCGGATCGTGGAGCTATGTCCTGGCGCGGCGAGACCTCGACGAGGCTACCGGCTATGGCCTGGCGGCGGCTCTGCACAAGATCCAGCGGTCCGGCACGTCGCTCGGGGCGCAACTCGCAGAAAGTGGCCCCAAGGATACGCTGACGGCGCTGCCGCGGCCGGATGCCCTGCACCCCGGTGTCGAGCGCTACTTCCGCGAGGCCGGCTTGACGAAGCTGTCGGGACGATAGAGTCCAAGCCGGCGGTCGGGATTTCCCGGCCAAAGCTCGACAGCGTCGTCGCGACAGCGTAGGTGCCCTTGTCGTGACCGCTGATCGAGGGTGATGGGACCATGGATGCGATCGACCGCAAGATCGTGGCGCTCCTTCAGGACGACGCCAGCCTGTCGCTGGCCCAGATCGCCCATCGCGTCGGGCTGTCGCAAAGCCCGTGCTGGAAGCGCATCCAGCGGCTCGAGAAGGCCGGCACCATCCTGAAGCGGGTGGCGCTGATCTCGCCCGAATCGATCGGCATGGGCCTCACGGTGTTCGTCTCGATCGAGACCGGCGATCACTCCTCGGCCTGGCTCGCCAAGTTCGCCCAGCTCGTGACCGCCATGCCCGAGGTCATGGAGTTTCACCGCATGGCCGGCGACATCGACTACATGCTGCGCGTCGCGGTGCCCGACATGCAGGCCTACGACGCCTTCTACAAGAAGCTGATCGACACCATGCCGCTCAAGAACGTCACATCGCGCTTTTCCATGGAGCGGATCAAGTCGACGACGGCTTATCCGATCGCGGCCGACCTGCGCACCGCCCGCGAAACAAGGAAGAAGTAATGTATCGGGGCGAAAGCCCCTTTTAGCCGAGCAAGTCCCGGTCTACCGTTCGGTATCGCCTGTCTCCCGGGAGTGCTGTCATGACCGTTCATGCCTTGAAGAAGTCGGCTACCGCCAGCCTTCGCTCGACTGTTTCGCCCGAGGAGTGGCAGGCCCGCGTCGACCTCGCGGCCGCCTATCGGCTGATCGACCTCTACGGCATGTCCGACCTGATCGCCAACCACATCTCGATGCGTGTGCCGGGCGAGCCGGACGCCTTCCTGATCAACGCTTACGGCCTGCTCTACGAGGAGATCACGGCCTCGAGCCTGATCAAGATCGATCACGAGGGCGACGTCCTGGCCCAGCCGGACTTCGGCGAGCTGAAGTATGGCGTCAACCGCGCCGGCTTCGTGATCCATAGCGCCATCCACATGGCCAAGCCCGACGTGAACTGCATCATCCATACCCACACCTGGGCGGGCATGGCGGTGTCGACCATGGCATGCGGCCTGCTGCCCAACACGCAGACCTCGATGCGTTTCGCCAAGATCAGCTATCATGATTTCGACGGCGTGGTGCTCGACACGGCCGCGCGCGCGGCGCTGGCCCGAGATCTCGGTGACAACAACGCCATGATCCTGCGCAACCACGGCCTGCTCACCACCGGCAAGACCATTCCTGAGGCGTTCAACGCCATGCATCGACTCGAACTCTCCTGCAAAACGCAGATCGCCGCCATGTCGTGCAACACCAAGCTCATCGAGGTTCCGGCGGATGTCGTCCACGAGACCTACATGAATTTCCAGCCGCATGTCCGCCGTCCGTTCGGCGTGATGGATTGGCCGGCGCTGTTGCGCAAGCTCGACCGGCTCGATCCCAGCTTCCGAGACTGAGTGAACAACGCTTCATCAAGCGCGCTGCGTGCCTTCGCCGCCGTCGCCTGCGGCTACTGGACGGCGCGGGGCTATCACGTCGTCGCCTGGGCGCTTGGCGCCGGCATGGTCCTGTTCGGCGTCATCAATGTCGGCATCGCGTTCTGGCTGAACGTCTGGAACCGCGATTTCTTCAACGCGCTGGAGAAGCGCGATACCGCCGAGCTGGTCCATCAGCTCTATATCCTGGGTGCGATCGTCGTCTCGGCCGGCGTCGCCGTGGCGATCCATCTGCATATCCGCCGCCGCCTGCAGATCAACTGGCGGACCTGGCTCACCCATGCGACGACGCGGCGTTGGCTGCATGCCGGCCGGCAGTACCAGCTCGGGCTGCTGGCGCCAGACTGCGACAATCCCGACGGCCGCATCGCCGAGGACATCCGCGTCTCGACCGAGCTTGCCGTCGAGTTCGCGCAGGGCATCCTGCAATGCTTCCTGCAGCTCGTGACTTTCATCGGCGTGCTGTGGGTGCTGTCGGGCGCACTGCCGATCAAGGTCGGTACACTCGAATTCTCCCTGCCGGGCTACATGGTGTGGGCGGCGGTGCTCTACGCTCTGTTCGGCTCGATCCTGACCTATGCGCTGGGCCGCGGCCTGATCGAGGCGGGTAACGTGCGGCAGG
>VGCQ01000364.1 GCA_016870055.1 Alphaproteobacteria bacterium
GCGGGCGCCCCCCTGCCGCGCCCGTTCGGCGAGCCAGGCGCGGAACTCGGCCGGCTTGAGCTTGGCCAGGGCCTCCAGGCTCGGGGGACCGCCGAGGTAGCCGGTCATGAAGTCGAGGAAGGTCGCGACGTCGTGCTGGTAGGCGATCAGCGTGTGCTCGGCGAGCCGGCGTTCGCTCCTGAGCCAGTCGCGCCACGCCGCACGCGCGGCCTCCACGCTGGCCGCCATCACTCCGGCAGGTCGAGCCAGGCGCGGATGGTGTTCTCCAGCACCTTGGCGAGGAAGAACAACAGTTCGGTCGCCTGCTCGGGGCCGAACGCCTGGGGATCGCGGGCGCCGAAGCACATGACGCCGTCGGGCGAGCCCGACGAGACCCTGAGCCGCATCAGCACGTCGGACTTCACGAAGCGCGCGACGTCGCCGAAGAAGGCCTCTTCGCCGACGATCTCGCTGCGCAGGCGGGCGTGCTTGTCGGGGCCGATCGCGGCGTCGATGGCGCCCGGCGCCAGCACATAGACGCCGCGCACCGGCACGCGCTTGGGCGCGTCGGCATTGGCTTCGATGGCCAAGGTGATGAAGTCGACGTCGAGCAGCTCGGGCAGCTCGTGGGTCACGACATGGATCATCTTCTCGAAGGTCGTGGCCTGGATGATGCTGATCACCGCCGCCTGGATGCGGTTCTGCACGATCTGGTTCTGCTTGGAGTTGGCGATGATCTCTGTGCGCTCGTTCTTCAGGCGATCGATCTCGCTGCGCAGACGCTTCAGGATCGCCTGCTGCATGTCGATGACGCCCGGCCCCTGCACGCGCGGAACCAGGGCGAGCGCTTCGGCGAGCTCGCCATGCTGGGTGAAGAAGTCGGGATGGGCCTTGAGGTAGGCCACAACGTCGTCGGCGGTGATCACCTTGACCTGCCGGCCCGATCCATCGGGCGCCGTCACCGTGCCGTCGCTCGCCCTGCCGTCACTCGCCATGCGTCGCTCCGGGTCAGAGGATGGATTGGCCGGTCTTGGCCCAGTCGTCGAGGAACGCTTTTAGGCCATTGTCGGTCAACGCATGCTTGAAGAGCTGGCGCAGCACGTTGGGCGGCACGGTGGCGACATGGGCGCCGAGCTTGGCCGCCTGCACGACGTGCATGCTGTGGCGCACCGAGGCGACCAGGACCTCGGTCTCGAAGTGCGGATACTGGCGATAGATGGTCATGATCTCGGCGATGAGATGCATGCCGTCCTGGCCGATATCGTCGAGCCGGCCGACGAAGGGCGAGATGAAAGCCGCGCCCGCCTTGGCGGCGAGCAGCGCCTGCGCCGCCGAGAAGCAGAGCGTGACGTTCACCATGGTGCCTTCGGCCGCCAGCGCCTTGCAGGTCTTCAGCCCGTCGGGCGTGAGCGGCACTTTTACCGCGACGTTCTTGGCGAGCTTGGCGAGCTTGCGGCCCTCGGCCAGCATGGTCTTGTGATCGGTCGCCACGGTCTCGGCGCTGACCGGGCCGGGCACGATGGCGCAGATCTCCTTGATCACGTCGAGCATCGGCCGGCCGGCCTTCATGATCAGCGAGGGATTGGTGGTGACGCCGTCGAGCAGGCCCGAGGCTGCCAAATCCTTGATCTCGGCGACATCGGCGGTATCGACGAAGAACTTCATATAGACTTCCCCAATGGCCAGTGGTTCGGACGCGCCAGTCGCCACAATTTCTAGCGATTCCCCTGTGCCGTCACAAGCCGACGGGGGGCCGCCCGCGCCTGCGCGAGCGGTGGAAAACCCGCCGCGCACGGTGCGCGTGCTGCTGCCGCTGCCGCTCGCCGACGCCTACGACTACAGCGTCCCCGAGGACCTGGACGTCGCTGCCGGCCAGTTCGTGGCGGTGCCGCTCGGCAAGCGCGAAGTCTTGGGCGTGGTGTGGGGCGCGGGCTCGGGCGACGTGGCGGCGAGCAAGCTGCGCGACATCGCGGGCATCCTGCCGGCGCTGCCGATGGCCGAGGCGCTGCGCCGCTTCGTCGATTGGGTGGCGGCCTACACTTTGAGTCCGCCGGGTGCGGTGCTGCGCATGGCGATGAGCGTGCCGGCCGCCCTCGAGGCGCCCAAGACCGAATTGGTCTATCGCGCGGCTCCAGCGATCACGGGCGACGACACGGCGCTAAAACTCACCGCGGCGCGGCGGCGTGTGCTCGAGCAACTGAAGGACGGGCCGGCGCTGCCGGCCGCCGAGCTGGCGCATCTCGCCGGCGTCGGCCCATCGGTGGTCAAGACCATGGCGTCGGTCGGCCTGCTCGAGGCGGTCGAGCGCACGGTGCGGCGTTCGTTCGCCGAGCCCGACGGCAGGCGCGCCGGGCCGGTGCTGTCGGCCGAGCAGGCGGCGGCGGCGCAAGGCTTGGTCGACAAGGTGCTGGCGCCTGCCTTCTCGGCGACCTTGCTCGACGGCGTGCCGGGCGCCGGCAAGACCGAGGTCTATTTCGAGGCAATCGCCGCCGCCCTCGCCGCGGGCCGGCAAGTGCTGGTGCTGCTGCCCGAGATCGCGCTCACGGCGCAGTGGCTAAAACGCTTCGAGGATCGCTTCGGCGCCTTGCCGGCGTCGTGGCACTCGGGCCTGACCGGCCTGGAGCGGCGCGAGACCTGGCGGGCGATCGCCGAGGGCCGCGTCGCGGTGGTGGTCGGCGCGCGCTCGGCGCTGTTCCTGCCGTTCGCCAATCTCGGCCTGATCGTGGTCGACGAGGAGCACGATGGCTCGTTCAAGCAGGAGGACGGCGTCACCTACAATGCGCGCGACATGGCGGTGGTGCGCGCCCGGCTGGTCGCCGCGCCGATCGTGCTCGCGTCGGCGACGCCGTCGCTCGAGAGCATCGTCAACGTGCGATCCGGCCGCTACGGCGCGCTGCATCTGTCGGATCGCCACGGCGGCCGCGATCTCGCGAGCATCGCGGCGGTCGATCTGCGGCGCGAGCCGCCGGCGCGCGGCCGCTGGCTGTCGCCGCCGGTGGTCGAGGCCATGCAGCGGACCTTTGCCGCCGGCGAGCAGACGCTGCTGTTCCTCAATCGCCGCGGCTACGCGCCGCTCACGCTCTGCCGCGGCTGCGGCCACGGCATCGAATGCCCGCAATGCTCGGCCTGGCTGGTCGAGCATCGCTTCCGCCGCAGCCTGATTTGCCATCACTGCGGCCACAGCGAGCCGCCGGCCCATGCCTGCCGGCACTGCGGCGCGGTCGATCAGTTCGTCGCCTGCGGGCCCGGCGTCGAGCGCCTGGCCGAGGAGGCGTTGACGCTGCTGCCCGAAGCGCGGCTGGAGCTCTTCACCTCCGACAGCTTGCTCGATCGCGACCAGGCGACGGCGGCGGTCGAGCGCATGGAGGCGGGCGAGATCGATATCCTGGTCGGCACGCAGATGGCGGCCAAGGGTCATCACTTTCCCAACCTCACCTTGGTCGTGGTGGTCGATGCCGATCTCGGTCTCAATGGCGGCGACCTGCGCGCCGCCGAGCGGACCTTCCAGCTGCTCTATCAGGTGGCCGGCCGCGCCGGCCGCGAGGACCGGCCGGGTCGCGCGCTGGTGCAGACCCACGTGCCCGAGCATCCGGTGATGCAGGCGCTGGTCTCGGGCGATCGCGACCGCTTCGTCGAGGCCGAGTTGCGCGACCGTCAGGCGGCCGGCATGCCGCCGTTCGGGCGGCTCGCCTCGCTCATCGTCTCGGGTCCCGACCCGGCCGCCGTCGACAATGTCTGCGCCGCGCTGGCCCGCCGCGCGCCGGTGCAGGATGGCGTTACGGTGCTGGGGCCGGCGACGGCGCCGCTCGCCCTGTTGCGCGGCCGCCACCGCCGGCGGTTCCTGCTCAAGGCGACGCGTGAGATCGCCGTGCAGCCGCTGCTCAGGACTTGGCTGGAGCGCATTGGACTGCCCGGTTCAGTGCGTCTGCAGGTCGATGTCGACCCGTATTCCTTCATGTGACGGAGGCGCCGCCTCGGGCGACGTGCCGCGCTGAAAAATCGCGGTAATACAGGGCTTTGGCAACCTTGCGCCTGGGAAAAGCGCATGGTAGCAACGCGCGCTTTGCCGGCGGGGCGCCCGCGTTTCGCTGCGAAAAGTGACGGGAATTCAACTACTTACCGGCCCGCCACCGCGGCTTGGGAGAGGCTTCGACGTGTCGACTTCGGCCACCTCTAGCGTTGCTGGGCGCTATGCCAGCGCTCTTTTCGAACTGGCCGACAATGCCCGCGCCCTCGACCAAGTGGCCGACGATCTCAGGGCCCTGCGCAAGATGACGGCCGACAGCCCCGAGCTGGCGCGCCTGATGGCAAGCCCGGTGGTCGGCCGCGCCGCCCAGGGCAAGGCGTTGCTCGCCGTGCTCGACGCCGCCGGCATCAAAGGATTGACGCGGAGCTTCGTCGGCGCGGTGGCTGCCAACGGCCGCGCCCGCGACCTCGTCGCCATGGCCTCGGCATTCCTCGCCGAGCTGGCCAGCCGCCGCGGCGAGAGCACCGCCACCGTGACTTCGGCCGTGCCGCTCACGGCGCAGCAACAGCAGCAGCTCGCCGAGGCGCTGCGCCAGGTGCTGGGCGGCTCCAAGGTCGCCATCGATGCCCGTGTCGAGCCCGAGATCCTGGGCGGCCTGGTCGTCAAGGTCGGCTCGCGCCTGTTCGATTCGTCCATCCGCAGCAAGCTGCAGCGTCTGCAGCTTGCCATGAAGGGGGTTGCCTAAATGGATATCCGTGCCGCCGAAATCTCGGCCATTCTGAAGCAGCAGATCGCCAACTTCGGCGCCGAGGCCGAAGTGGCCGAGGTCGGCCAGGTGCTGTCGGTCGGCGACGGCATCGCCCGCGTCTATGGCCTCGACAGCGTCAAGGCCGGCGAGATGGTCGAGTTCCCCGGCGGCATCAAGGGCATGGCGCTCAACCTCGAGAGCGACAATGTCGGCGTCGTGATCTTCGGCGAGGATCGCTCGATCCGCGAAGGCGACACCGTCAAGCGCACCGGCGCCATCGTCGACGTG
>VGCQ01000365.1 GCA_016870055.1 Alphaproteobacteria bacterium
CAGAGGGGCTCGTTCTTCCGTAGGTCGCGGCAAAGCCGTTGGTCGCGGCAAGGGCGATGCTGGTGCGGCTCCACCCCGCCTCAGCACCTTCGGAATTGGTGATGCCCTTTACGGCCAGAGCGGCTTCCTCGGCGGCGCGGGCGCGTTCGACCAGGAGCTCGGCCTCCGGCTCGACCGGATCGACGAGGTCGAGCTCGGGCAGCGAGCGGGCGATGTCTCCCGGCTCGGCCAGGCCGCAGAAGGGATCCTCGGGTGCTGCCTTGGCCATGGCGATGACGCGCTCGACCAGCGGGTCGACGGTCTGGCGCGAGCGGTCGGAGGTCGAGACGATCGCCTGTTTCTTGCCAATGAAGACGCGCAGGCCGAGATCCTGGCCCTCGGCGCGCTCTAGCTTCTCGAGCTTGCCCAGGCGCCTTGCGTGGCTCAGCGACCAGCCTTCGACCAGCACGGCATCGGCGGCATCGGCTCCGGCGCGTTTGGCGCGGGCCAGAAGATCGGAAAGGAAATCGAGATGGGCAGAGGCGTCGGGCATGCGAACTCCGGGGGGACGTCCCCGGAATATAGGGAGCCGGGCGGCACCCGGCTACACCGGCGTTCTAGACCCAGCGGAAGACGGCCGTTGCGTAGAGCAGCGACAGCGCCACCGCTCCCCATAAGGGCTCACCGAGCAGGCCAAGCCAGCCGAGGTGGATGAAGGCGCTGCCCAGCAGCGAGATGAACAGCCGGTCACCGCGCGTGGTGTCAAGGCCGAGGATACCGCGACGTTGCGCGCCGCCGGGCCGGCGCCACTCCCAGAGTGCCATGACGACGAGCAGGCCGGCGATGATGGCGAAGAACGCCGCCGTCTCCCAGGTCCAGGCCATCCACGAGAGTGCCATCGGCCGTTCTCCTACACGCGACCAAGGGCGAAGCCCTTGGCGATGTAGTTGCGCACGAAATAGATCACGAACGCGCCCGGCACGATGGTGAGCGTCCCCGCCGCAGCGAGGAGGCCGAGCTCGTAGCCCGAGCTGCTCGCCGTACGGGTCATCGTCGCGGCAATCGGCTTGGCGGCGACCGAGGTCAGCGTCTTGGCCAGTAGCAGTTCCACCCAGGAGAACATGAAGCAGAAAAACGCCGTGACGCCGACACCGGCAGCGATCGTCGGCAGGAAGATGCGCAGGAAGAAGCGCCAGAAGCGGTAGCCGTCTATATAGGCGGTCTCGTCGAGCTGCCGGGGCACAGCCGACATGAAGCCCTCCAGGATCCACACGGCGAGTGGGATGTTGAACAGGCAGTGGGCGAGTGCGACCGCGATATGCGTATCGAAGAGCTCGATCGCCGAGTAGAGCTGGAAGAACGGCAGGGCGAAGACGGCGGCCGGGGCCATGCGGTTGGTCAGCAGCCAGAAGAACAGATGCTTGTCGCCGACGAAGCGGTAGCGAGAGAACGCATAGGCCGCAGGCAGCGCCACCACGACGGAGATGACCGTGTTGACGGTCGTGTAGATGAGAGAATTGATGTAGCCGCTGTACCAGGTGCGATCCGTGAAGATCTTGATGTAGTTGTCGAAGGTGAAGGTGCGCGGCCACGGGCTGAAGGCCCCCAGAATCTCGTTGGTCGTCTTGAACGACATGCTGACCAGCCAGTAGATCGGCAGCAGCAGGAAGAGGACGTAGAGGAACGGCACCAGCCAGCTGAGGCGCTTCATGTGAAGCCTCTCATGATCGGCCCTCCTCGCGGGTCATCGCGGCATAGAAGATCCACGAGAGCAGCAGGATGATGAGGAAATAGACGATCGACATCGCCGCTGCCCGGCCGAGATCGAACTGGCCAAGCGCCATCTTCACCAGGTCGATCGATAGGAGGGTGGTCGTGTTGCCTGGCCCGCCGCCGGTCAGCACGAACGGTTCGGTGTAGATGTTGAAGCTGTCCATGAAGCGCAGCAGGATCGCAATGGTCAGCACGCGTTTCATCTTGGGCAGCTGGATGTGGCGCAACACCGCCCAGGACGAGGCACCGTCGATCTTGGCTGCCTGGTAGTAGGCGTCGGGAATAGCGCTCAGGCCGGCATAGGCGAGCAGCACGACCAGCGACGTCCAGTGCCACACATCCATGGCGATCAGCGTCGCCCAGGCCGAGAAAGGCTGCTGCGTGTAGTTGTAGTTGAAGCCCAGCCCGTTGAGCATGCGGCCGAGCAGGCCGATATCGGGCAGCGCGAAGATGTTCCACATGGCGCCGACCACGTTCCACGGTATGAGCAGCGGCAGGGCCATGAGCACCAGGCAGACCGACACCCAGGGGCCGCGGCGCGGCATCGAGAGCGCGATGGCTACGCCGAGCGGCACCTCGATGGCGAGGATGGTGCCGGTGAAAGCGAGCTGGCGCAGCAGCGAGGCATGGAAGCGGTCCGAGTGCAGGACCTCCTCGAACCACTTCAGCCCTTCGAAGAAGAACACGTTGTTGCCGAAGGTCTCCTGTACCGAGTAGTTGACCACCGCCATCAGCGGGATGAGGGCGTTGAAGGCGACCAGAACGAAGACCGGTAGCACGAAGAACCAGGCCTTCTGGTTTTCGGTTTTCCCCATGGCTGTCTCAGCTCACCAGCCAGCCATCGGCGTAGAGCCGCGTGTGGCCGGGATCGAAGCGCAGGTGTGCCGTGTCCGCCGGCAGGGATGCGTCTTCATCGACCAGCAGCTTGATGCGCTGGCTGTCGTGCAGCGCCTCGACCACGCGATAGCGGCCGCCGTCGCTCACCTTGGCGATGCGCACGGGCAGGCCCTCGGGCGCCAAGGTGACGAATTCCGGCCGCACGCCGATCTCGAGGCGCTGGCCGTTGAGCGGTTGCTTTGGCGGATTCTGCACCGGCAGCCGATGCCCGGCGAAGAGCGCGGTGCCGTCATGCACCTCGCAGGGCAGGACGTTCATCCCCGGAGAGCCGATGAAGTGACCGACGAAGGTGTGCTGCGGCCGCTCGAAGAGATCGACCGGCGAGCCGACCTGGACCACCGTTCCGTCATGCATGACCACCACCTTGTCGGCGAAGGTCAGCGCCTCCGTCTGGTCGTGGGTGACGTAGATCATGGTCCGCCGGGTGCGCTGGTGCAGCTCCTTGAGCTTGGAGCGCAGCTGCCATTTGAGGTGCGGATCGATGACGGTGAGCGGCTCGTCGAACATGATGACGTTGACGTCGGAGCGCACCAGGCCGCGCCCCAGCGAGATCTTCTGCTTGCCATCGGCGGTGAGGCCGGCGGCGCGCCTGGCGAGCGCGCTGTCGAGGTCGAGCATGCGGGCGATCTCGTGGACCTTCGCCTTGATTTCCGGCTCGGCGATGCCGCGGTTGCGCAAGGGAAAGGCGAGATTGTCGTAGACGGTCATCGTGTCGTAGACGACCGGGAACTGGAACACCTGAGCGATGCGCCGCTTGTCGGTCGGCACGTCGGTGAGGTCGACGCCATCGAACAGCACCCGGCCTTCGCTCGGGCGCACCAGGCCCGAGATGATGTTGAGCAGCGTCGTCTTGCCGCAGCCCGAGGGTCCGAGCAGGGCGTAGGCACCGCCATCAGCCCATTCGAGATCGAGCTGCTTGAGCGCCCAATCCTCCGGGCGCTGCGGCTGCGGCAGGTAGCTGTGGCGAAGGCCGTCGAGCGCGATCCGGGCCATCAGGCGCCGATCCGCGCGCCATCGGCGGTGAAGTAGAGACAGCGCTCGGTCTCGACATAGAAGCGGGTCGTGCCGCCGACCTCGATCGGATGCACGCCCGGCGAGTGCGACACCCAGCTCAGCTTGCCGTGGGCGAAGTGAATGACGCTCTCCGAGCCGCTGAGCTCGGCAATCTGGACACGGCCCTCGATCTGCGCGGCCTGGTGGCCGTTGCGCAGCGGACTGACGTGGTGCGGCCGGATACCCAGGACGTAAGGCCCGTCGGACAGCCGGCGCAACGCCGCGGGCGCGGGCCAGCGCACCGCGTCGCTGACGACCATCGCGTCGCCGGCCTTGACGATCGGCGCGATGTTGATGGGCGGATGGGAGAAGATCTGGGCGGTCAGGAGATCGGCGGGCTGCCGATAAACCTCGGGCGTGGGGCCGAACTGGGTGATGCGCCCTGCGTGGATGGTCGCGGTGTGGCCGCCCAGCAGCAGGGCCTCGACCGGGTCGGACGTGGCAAAGACCACCGTGCAGCGCCGGTCGGCAAAGAGCTTCGGCAGCTCGTCGCGCAGCTCTTCGCGCAGCTTGAAGTCGAGATTGGCCAGCGGCTCGTCGAGGAGCACGAGATCGGCATCCTTGACCAGGGCACGGGCGAGGGCCGTGCGCTGCTGCTGTCCGCCCGAGAGTTCGGCCGGCCGGCGCGCCAGCAGGGGGGTGAGCCGCAGCAGCTCGGCGATGCGCCGCACACGGTTGTCGATCCCGGCACGAGCCAGGCCGGCGACGCGCAGCGGCGAGGCGATGTTCTCGTACACCGTCAGGTTGGGATAGTTGATGAACTGCTGATAGACCATCGAGACGTTCCGCTTCTGCACCGGAACGCCGGTCACGTTCTTGCCGTCGAACCAGATCTCGCCCGCGCTCGGCGGCGTCAGGCCGGCCATGAGCTCCAAGAGCGTCGTTTTGCCGGCAAGCGTGGTGCCGAGAAGGATGTTGAAGCCGGTCTCGGCGAAGCGCACACGGGTCTCGTGGATGTGCGTGTCCGCGCCGACGCGCTTGATCACGTTTCTGAGCTCGAGGGTCACGTCCCAGCCTCAGCCGCCGATACGATCCGCCAATAGAGTATCCGTCAAAAAGATCGCGGAAGGGCAGCAAACCTTGCTACGGCTTGCCGCCCTTCCGCGCGAGGGAGGATCGTCGTCGGCCCCGATCAGCCCTTCCAGCGCCGGATGAGGTCGTCGTAGTCGACCGTCTCACTCTTCGGCTTCTCGTTGGCAAGCTTGGCCTTCGGCCCGTTCGGCTTGCCGAGCCATTCGTTGGCGTTCTTGACCGGATTCAGCCGCGGG
>VGCQ01000366.1 GCA_016870055.1 Alphaproteobacteria bacterium
AGGATCGGCAGGCCCCGATCGCGATGATCGCCGTTCCGACATACCAGCCGACATTGAAAAGAAGCGAACGCAGCCACAGGCCGAGCATGACGAAGCGGTAGCAAAGCCCAGGCTTGTTGTAAGCCCACTTTTGTTGGTCGACAGCCCGGTCCGCCCGCTGAAATCGCCGGGGCTGACCCGGCCCCGTGGAACTGCTGTTGAACGGCTGGCGTTTCCGGCCGAATGTTCACAATCAAGCGCCCGGCACGAAGGACTGCCGACCACCATGCACGTCACCTGCGCCAACTGCGGAGCACGGTACACCGTCGATCCGGCCGCCATCGGCCCGACCGGCCGCACCGTGCAGTGCGTGCGCTGCAGCCATCGCTGGCGTGAACGGTCGATCGACCTCGCGCCATCGTCGCCGCGGCGGCCAGCGACAGACTTCGTCCTGCCGCCACCATCGCCTTACCGGAGCGACCTGAGCGAGTTCGGCTCGCCGCCGGCGCGGCAGCGTTGGGGCCGTTGGCTGGCGGCCGCGATGGTGGTGGTCGTCGGCCTGGGCGCCGGCGCCTATGCCTGGCGCGAGGAGATCGCCGACCGCCTGCCCAGCGACTGGCGCGGCATCGTCAAGCTCGACGCGGCCCGTGGCTTTCTGAGACAATGATTCAAAGAAGAGTAGTGCACCATGCCCGGCCGACCCACCGTCACTGTCCGTTTCTCCGCCGCCGAGATCGCCGCCCGCGTCGATGTCATGGCGGGTGATCTCGCCGGCAAGCTGCCGGCCGACACGCTGGTCGTCTCGGTCCTGAAAGGCAGCTTCGTGTTCGCCGCCGACCTGATCCGGGCGCTGAGCCGTGCCGGCGCCGACTGGTCGATGGATTTCCTCACACTGTCGAGCTACGGCAGCGGCACCGAGAGCAGCGGCCGCGTGTGTGTCGTGCGCGACATCGTCGACGACGTCCGCAAGCGCGAAGTCCTGCTGGTCGACGACATCCTGGAATCGGGCCTGACACTGTCGTTCGCGCGCAACCTCCTGCTCGAGCGCGGCGCGCGCCACGTCTCGATCTGCACGCTGCTCGACAAGCCGGACAAGCGAAAGACGACGATCGAGGCGGATTTTGTCGGCTTCCAGTGCGGCGACGAATTCCTGGTCGGCTACGGCCTGGATTGGGCGCACCGCTTCCGCGGACTGCCATACATCGGAGTGGTCGAGAAGGCGGCCGAATAGACGGGGCCACCGCGACGCCGCGATACCCAGCGGCCTCGCTCGCTCGATGCGCTCGTGCGGATAGTGCACGTTGCCCACAGATCGTCTCGCAACTGCGCGTTCAGCGCGAACTCGCGGCCATCGGCGGCTTTTGCTTCGGCATCAACAAAGTTGCCTCGGCTCATCCGCAGGAGCTGGGCGGTCTGCAGGCCGGCCTTCCGTAGGAACGTGAGTGGACCCGGAGGACCGCGCGGCGATCAGTACGTCCTGAGCAGACGGTCGATGTAGTCGAGCTCGTCCTTCGGCCGCTGCTCGCCGGCGCGGCGGCGCAGCTCGTCGAGGATCTCGCGGCTGCGCTGGCGCTCGAGCTCGAGCGGCACCTTGTCGACGCCGGTGTCGACGGCGTCGCCGTAATTGCCGTCGGCCCGGCCGAGCGGATCGCGATCCTCGCTGCGCCGGTCGCGCTCCTCGATCTCGGCGATGTCCTGGCTGTTGCCTGGCCCGCGATTGCGCATCTGCTCGGCCATGTCGGTCATGCCCTGCTGCAGATTGTCGAGCGCTCGGCGCTGCGCCCGCGAGGCCTCGCGGGGATCGCCGCGGCGTAGCGCATCTTCGGCCTCGCGCATCGAGCGCTCGGCGCGGCCCAGCGACTCGGGCATGCCCATGCCGTTCTCGTCGAGGCGGTTCATGAAGTCGCCGAGCTGACGACGCAGGCCTTCCTGCTGGCCGCGCTGCTGATCGCCCCACTGACCGCCCGGCTGGCCGTCACCCGGCTGCTGGCCACGCTGTCCTTGCTGACCCTGCTGGCCGCGTTGTCCCTGTTGGCCCTGGCGGCCCTGCTGCTGGCGACCTTCACGCTCCGACTCGCCCAGAAGCTGATTCTGGCGACGCGACAGGCGGTCGAGCTGGTTCATCATCTCGCGGCCCATCTGGTTGCCCTGGCCCTGCTGCTGGCCGCGCTGCTGCCCTTGCTGACGCTGCTGACCGGGCTGCGCCATCATCGGCGTGGCGTTCTCCATCATCTTGCGCAGCTCTTCCAGCAGGCGCTTGGCCTCCTCGCGCTGACCGTTCTTGGCCATCTCGCGGATCTTGTCGAGCATGCGCTGCAGGTCGTCGCCGGTGATGGTGTTGTTGGGATCCATCTTCTCCGCCTGCTCCATCATGCGGCGGCGTTCCTCGGGATCCTGCATGCGCTCGGCCAGTTCCTTCTGCCAGCGCGCCATGGCGTCGTAGAGCTGCTGGATCAGGCGCTCGATCTCCTCGTCGCCGGCCTGGCGCTGCATGGCGTCGCGCAGTTCCTGGCGCGCCTGCTCGACGGCGCGCTCGGCGTCGGACGTGGCGCCGCTTTCCAGGCGCATGGCGAGATCCCAGAGAAGTTTCTGGGTCTCGACGATGTTGGTCTTGCCGCCGTCTTGAGCGAGGCGCGCCGCGCCTAGCCGCAGGCCCAGTTGCACCACCGGATCGTGGCGGTAGCTCTCCGGCTTGACCTGGATCAGGCGCATGCCGTCAGCGACGTCGAGGCGATAACCCTTGGGATCGCGCGTCAGCGCCTTGCGCAACACGATCAGGGCGCGCGCCGTCGGGTCGTTGAACACGCGCTCGGGCAGCAGGAAAGTCTCGACGGCACTCCGCCCCTTCTGGCCAAGCGCATCGGTCGCGAACAGCATCACCGTGACCTTGAGGCCGGCCCAGGTATGGCTGGTCAGGTCGCGCACGAAGACGTCGGACACCTTCTTGGCGTTGCCGGCGACCGGCAGGTCGATGCAGATGACCTCGGGCTCCTCGTCGGCGCTCAGCATATCGTCGCCCAGCACGCTGCCGTGCAGGCGGATCTGCAGCTGGACTCCGGTGACGCCGAAATCGTCGCCGGCGACGTACTCGATCTTGGTCGACCATTTGTCGACGCCGATCGAACGGGCGAACTCGATGGTCGGCGGCAAGTCGGGAATGACGTGCAGCTTCCAGCGTGCCTGCTCGTCGCCGCGCGCCTTGAGCGCGATCTGCTTGCCTTCGGTGATGACCTGCTCGATCTGGTACTTGCCTTTGCCGACGGTCGCGAACTCGCTGGTGCTGCCGTCGATCGAAAGCGTCGGCGCCGCGCGGCCGCGCACGTCGTCGACGAACCCCGCGAGCTTGCTGCCGACCGGCACACGCAGAAGCTTGTCGCGATCGGCCATGTCGAGATAGATCGGCGGCTTGCCGGTATAGGCCGGCGGCGCGATCCAAAGATTGGCGACCACCGGCGGCGGCGGCGGGAAGGCCGGCTTGAAGGCGGCGGTCATGCGATCGCTGCGCCAGCCGCCCGCCATCGCCAGCGCCACGATCAGAGCCAGGATCGGCAGGAACCGCAGCGCCCAGGTGTCGAGCACGGCCAAGCCGGGATGCGCCGGCTTGTTGCCGAGGCCGGCCAGGCGGGCCGCCTCGCGGCGGCGGTGAGTTTCCCACAGGGCCTGTGCCATGGGGTCGGCCTCGCCGGCCGCCAGTCGGTCCTGCACTGCAACCAATGGCCGGTGCGGGACGCCACTGTCGCGCTCGAGCCGGCGGACGGCGGCCTCCTGGGTAGGCCAGGCGAAATCGCGCAGGCGCCACCACAGCATCGCGAGCAACGCCAAGGCCAGTGCCGCCAGCAACCCGGTATGGACCCAAGGATCGAGACCGGTAAACAGGTCGAGGTGGGCAGCGGCGATGAACAGCGCCACGAACGACAGCACCGGCACCATCCGCGGCCACAGGCTCTCCCAAGCCAAGGCGGCCCATGCCAAACCGAGCTTACGGCTGAGGCCGGGGGCTTGAAGGGTGGTGGTCTGGCTGGCGTTCATCGCCATCCTTTCGCTAGGTCTTTACGGACTCCAACCAAGACGGGAACCGCTCGCCGGAGAGCATCTCGTCGATCGTCGGCCTTGGCCGGGTGACCGCAAATCGCGTGCCATCGACCATGACCTCCGGTGCCAGCGGGCGGCTGTTGTAGGTCGACGCCATGACCGCCCCGTAGGCACCCGCCGAGCGTATCACGATCAGGTCGCCAGCAGCCAGCGGGGCCAAATCACGGTCCTGTGCCAAGAAATCTCCGGATTCACAGATCGGCCCGACAATGTCGCAACGGATCGTGGCGGCACCGGGGCGTTGGCGGGCCGGCAGAATGTCGTGCCATGCCTCGTAAAGAGTGGGTCGTATAAGGTCGTTCATGGCGGCATCGACGATCACGAAAGTCTTGGCCGCACCGGGCTTCACCAGGATCACCTCGCTCACCAGCACACCCGCCTCGCCGACCAGCCGGCGACCGGGCTCGAAGGTCAGGGTGCAGCCCAGGCCGGCGGTCTCGCGCCCGACCATCGCCAGGAAGTCGGCGACCGAGGGCGGCTTCTCCTCGGCATAAACGATCCCCAGCCCACCGCCGATGTCGAAGCGGTCGATGCGGTGGCCGTCGGCACGCAACTGGGCGATCAACTCGCGGACGCGCGCGATGGCGTTGCGGTAGGGGTCGAGGGAGGTGAGTTGCGAGCCGATATGCATGGCAACACCCGCAACCTCGAGATTGGGCAGTCGACCGGCCAGTGCAAAGGCGTCGCGGGCGAGATCGATGTCGATGCCGAACTTGTTCTCCTTGCGCCCGGTCGTGATCTTGGCATGCGTCTTGGCATCGACATCGGGATTGACGCGGATTGTGATGATGGCCTTGATGCCGAGCTGGCCTGCCACCGCGTTCAAGGTCTCGAGCTCGGCCGAGCTCTCGACATTGATCTGGCCGATGCCTACCTCGAGCGCGGCCATCAGCTCGGAC
>VGCQ01000367.1 GCA_016870055.1 Alphaproteobacteria bacterium
GGCGACCAAGACGTCGTTGATGTAGACACGCACCACCGTCCCAGGCGTTGCCTGGCCGGTGATCGTGACGTAGCCGCGTTCGTCATAGTCCAGAGTCGACATGACAAGATCAGCCGACTTGGGCACGCCGGCCGCGGACGGCGGCTGGATCAGCGTCGTCGCGCCGGCCGGCGGCGCTACCATGACCAGCGTCTCTTCCCGCACCGGCGGGGCAGCTGGCGGCGCGGGTGTCGGCGAGCCGGCAGGTGCGATTGGCGGCTCGGGCACGACAGCAACGATCACCTGATCCGAAGTCACTGCTGCGCGGCCATCGACGTGCTGGATCACGCGCAACTCGTGCTGACCGACAGCAAGTGGCGGATCCTGGACGATGACGACCCACTCGCCGCGCGCATCGGCCTCGCCTCGCGCGATCTCCTTGCCGCCGTCGAGCAGCACGATCTTGGCCCCCGGCGTAGCGCGACCAGCGATCACTGCACGGCCGTCGGGACCGATGCGAGCAACGTCGAAGGTTGGCACCGCTACGGCCGGCGGGGCCGGCGTGGCAACAGGCGGGGGGACGGCGGGAGCAGCGGCAGCCGCCGGCGGGGCGGCAACGGCAGCAGGAGCGGGAACGGGGCCAGGAGCGGGAACGGGGGCAGGAGTGGGAACGGGGGCAGGAGCGGCAGATACCGGCGGCGGGCTCGCCACCGGTTTGGCAACCTGCTCCAGTGCCGCCTTCTCGTCCATCCGGCCACGCCAAGCCACTCCCAAGCCGGCTGCCAGGACCGCGGCACCCAAAACAACCAACCAGACTACCGTTCGCGACATCGCCCTCCCGACGGCACGGCCACCCTCGTTTGGCGTCGCGCCCCGCGTCTGCGAAATGATACCATGCCGCCTCGGTCCGGAAAGGCGTCGGATCGTCTTTGAGCAAATAACCGATTCCTGCCGGTCCGTGTCCGATTTCGTTCCTTCCTCTCTGTGCGTGTTCTGCGGCTCGCGTTTCGGCACGGGCCCGGCGGGCCGCGACGTGGCGACGCGGCTCGGCAGGTTGTTGGCCGAGCACCGCATCACGCTGGTCTACGGCGGCGGCGGCGTCGGGCTGATGGGCCTGGTGGCCAATGCCGCTCTGGCGGCCGGCGGCCGCGTCGTCGGCGTCATTCCGCGCTTCCTCCTGGAGCGCGAGGCTGGCCATCCGGCCTTGACCGAGACCGTCGTCGTCGACTCCATGCATGAGCGCAAGCTGCAGATGTTCGAGCGCGCCGATGGCTTCGTCGTGCTGCCGGGCGGCATCGGCACCCTGGAGGAATTGTTCGAAGTCCTGTCGTGGCGCACGCTGGGCTTGCACACCAAGCCGATCGTCATCATCGACGGCAGCGGCTACTGGCAGCCGCTCGAGGCCCTACTGCGCTCGATCGTCGAGGGCGGATTCGCCGACCGACGCCACCTCGACCACCTCGCCTTCGTCAGTAGCCTCGCCGAGCTGCTGCCCACCATTGCCGCCATGCCCAGGGAGGCCGGACCCGCCAAGCGGCTCGACAGGGTGTGAATCGGCCGACCGGCCGCCTTGCCGGGTCGCGCCCGCTTCGCTAGAACCGCGCCCGCATTGGTATTTTGGGGCGCGAAAGGAAGCACGATGCCGAAGATCAAGGTGAAGAACCCCGTCGTCGAGATGGATGGCGACGAGATGACACGCATCATCTGGAAGTTCATCAAGGACAAGCTGATCCTGCCCTATCTCGACATCGACCTGAAATACTACGACCTCGGCGTCGAATATCGCGACAAGACCAACGATCAGGTGACGGTCGACTCGGCCAAGGCGACGCAGCAGTACGGCGTCGCCGTGAAGTGCGCCACCATCACGCCCGACGAGGCACGCGTTAAGGAGTTCAATCTCAAGGAGATGTGGCGCTCGCCCAACGGCACCATCCGCAACATCATCGGCGGCACCATCTTCCGCGAGCCGATCGTTTGCAAGAACGTGCCACGACTGGTGCCAGGCTGGACCAAGCCGATCGTGATCGGCCGCCACGCCTTCGGCGACCAGTATCGCGCCACGGACTTCGTGGTGCCCGGCAAGGGCAAGCTCACGATCACCTTCGAGGGCGCTGACGGCAAGAAGATCGAGCACAACGTCTTCGACTTCCCAGGCGGCGGCGTGGCACTCGCGATGTACAATCTCGACGAATCGATCGTTGGCTTCGCGCGCAGCTCGTTCAACTACGGCCTGATCCGCGGCTGGCCAGTCTACATGTCGACCAAGAACACCATCCTCAAGCGTTACGACGGCCGCTTCAAGGACCTGTTCCAGAAGGTGTTCGACGAGGAGTTCGCCGACAAGTTCAAGGCCAAAGGCATCACCTACGAGCATCGCCTGATCGACGACATGGTCGCCTCGGCGTTGAAGTGGGACGGCGCCTTCATCTGGGCGTGCAAGAACTACGATGGCGACGTGCAGTCCGACACCGTGGCCCAGGGATTCGGCTCGCTCGGCCTCATGACGTCGGTGCTGATGACGCCCGACGGCAAGACGGTCGAAGCCGAAGCCGCGCACGGCACGGTGACGCGCCACTATCGCGAGCACCAGAAGGGCCGGCCGACTTCGACCAATCCGATCGCCTCGATCTTCGCCTGGACCCAGGGCCTGAAATACCGCGGCTCGTTCGACGGCACGCCCGACGTGGTGAAGTTCGCCGACGCGCTGGAAAAGGTCTGTGTCGAAACCGTCGAAGGCGGCAAGATGACCAAGGACCTGGCGATCCTGATCGACGCCAAGCATCCCTTCCTCAACACCGAGGACTTCCTCGCCGTGCTCGACGCCAACCTCAGGACCAAGATGGCCAAGTGGTAGTCGCAGTTTGATCGTCGCCGGAGCCGACGGCTGCCGCACCGGCTGGGTGGTCTGCCGGCGCGCTGCCGACGGCGCCCTCGATGTCGTCGTCGTGAAGACCCTCGCAGAAGCCTGCGAGGGTCTTTCGTTTTTTGCGGTCGACATGCCGATCGGCTTCGTCGATCGACCACGCCCGCCGAGGGCCTGCGAAGTCGCGGCGCGCAAGCTTCTGCCCGGCAAGGCGAGCTCGGTGTTCCCGACACCCTGCCGGCCAGTGCTCGCCTGCACCAAACACGCCGAAGCCAATGCACTCAGCAAGCGGTTGGGCATCGGCATCAACCAGCAGACTTTCCATCTCTTCCCCAAAATGCGCGAGGTCGACGGCCTGTTGCGATCGCAACCGAGGCTCAGACGCATTCTGCGCGAGGCCCATCCGGAGCTTGCCTTCGCTCGTATGAACGGTGGCAAGCCCGTGCTCAGCAAGAAGCGCCGACCCGACGGCTACGCTGAGCGCCGCCGCCTGCTCGAGCGGCACGGCTTCGCCTGCCCGGTCGAGCGCCTGCCCGGCGCCGCCCGCGACGACATCCTCGACGCCATCGCCGTCTGCCGTACCGCGTTGCTCATCGCCCAGGGTGCCGCCTCGCGCCTCGGCCCCGCCAGACAACGCGACAGTTGCGGACTGCCCATGAACATCTGGTTCTGACCGTGGGCGACGCCGATCGACGTCTGGACGCCGCCGCACCCCACGCACAAACGGCGGAAGGGCGGCGGCAAGTTCGCCGCCTCATGCTGTTCTTCGCCATCGTCTATGTCGTCGAAGGTATCGGTCAGGCGCGCGTCGGCATCATCTTCCAGCCGCTCACTTACTATCTGAAGGACCTCGGCTGGACCCCGGTACAGGTCACCGCCTATCTGGCCATTCTCAATTTTCCTTGGATCATCAAGCCCATCTTCGGTCTCGTCTCCGATTCCGTTCCGCTTCTGGGCTATCGCCGCAAGAGCTACCTGATCATCGCCGGAATCTGCGCGACTGCGGCCTATGCCGGCATCGCCCGCTCCAGCGAACCCAGCGCGTTCGCGCTGATGCTGCTGCTCACGTCGTACGCCATGGCCACGGCCAGCACACTGTGTGGCGCCCTGCTCGCCGAGAATGCCCGGACCTTTCGCCTCGGCAGCTTGTTCGTCGGCCAACAATGGCTGTGGTTCTACATCGCCATCATGGCAAGCGCATTCGTCGGCGGCGAGCTGATCGAGCGCTTACCGGCCCTATCGGCCATGCAGGCCGCCGCCGCCATCGCCGCGACCGCACCTGTGGCCGTCGTCCTGGCCTCCCTGCTCCTGCTCGACGAGAGGAAACGGCCGGTCAACCGAGAGGAAATGCGGCAGACGTTTCAAAGCATCGCCGCTGCACTGCGATCGAGGAAGCTCCTGTTGATCGCGATCTTCCTGTTCCTCTATTCCTTTGCGCCGGGCTTCGGCACACCGCTCTACTACTTCATGACCGACGATCTCAAATTCTCGCAATCCTACATCGGCCTTCTCGGCTCGATCGCCTCCGCCGGCTGGATCGCCGGCGCCCTGATCCATCGATGGCTGTTGCGAGGGATGACGGCGAAGGCGCTACTCTATCTCAGCATCGTGCTCGGCACGCTGTCGTCGGCCTCGTTCCTATTGCTCTCGGGGGAGGTCACGGCTGCGATCGTGAATTTCGCCAACGGCGTGGCCATGATGATCGCCACCATCGCCGCGCTCTCGATCGCCGCCGACCATTGCCCCGAGCGTGCGGAGGGGTTCGCCTTCGCCGGCCTGATGTCGATCATGAACCTCGCCGAAGTGCTGGCGCTCAATACCGGCGCTTTCCTCTACGAGCAGGCGTTCGACGGCCGGCTCGGACCTCTCATTGTCGTTTCAGCCGCATCGACGGCTTTTGCCGCCACTGTCGTTCCTCTGCTCGGGCTCACCACCGACCGTGAGGCGCGGACGCGGTAGCGGCGCTCGATGGCCGGCCTTACTCCGGCTTGATCCCCGCCGCCTGCAGCACCGGACCCCACAACGCGGCCTGCCCGGTGAGCCATTGCGCGAGCGCTTGCGGTGTGCCGCCCATGGCGACGAAGCCGCGCTTGCGCAGCTCCTCGCGCATCT
>VGCQ01000368.1 GCA_016870055.1 Alphaproteobacteria bacterium
CATCGATCTCACCGGCTTCGGCCCCTACTACGGCGACGCGACGTCTAATCTCACCGACTTCCGCCGCACGCTGGCACGGCTGGCCGACGTGCCAGCCAGAGTGTGGGTGACCTCTCATCATCGCGGCGTCTACACCGACCGCGCGCGGTTCCTGCACGATCTCGCGGCCTTCGCGGCCAAGATCGACGAGCGCGACCGCCGCCTGGTCGAGCTGCTGCGCGCCACACCGCGGAGCCTGGCGGAGCTGGTCGACGAGCGATTGCTCTACCCCAAGCACTATCAGGAGCTTTGGGTGATCGACGTCGAGACCCGCACCATCGTCCAACACCTCGACGCCCTGGTGGCCGACGGTCGCGTGTCTGCCGACGAAAGCGGCGTCTACCGGCTGGCCTGACGGCCGCCGTGCCGTCGATGACCGGAGCCTTCATGCCTGCAGACCCGCTCGATCGTTTCCGTCTCACCAACCGGACCGCCCTGGTGACCGGCGCGCGCCGCGAGATCGGCCGGGCGATCGCGCTGGCGCTGGCCGGTGCGGGTGCGCGGCTTGCCATCCATCACGCCGGAACGGCCGAGGAGGCAGCCGACGCCGAGCACGTGGTGCGCGAGATCGAGGCGGATGGCGGTGCAGCGCGCGCCTTCGGCCAGGATTTCGCCCTCGACGATGCCGGACAACGGCTGGCCGCCGCGGTCACCGCCTGGTCGACGATCGACATCCTGGTGCTGAACGCCTCGATCGAGCTGCCCGAATCGTACCAGGCGATCGCGCGCGACCGCTTCGATCGGCAGATCGCCGTCAACTTGCGCAGCCCGCTCGAGCTCCTGCAGGGGCTGGTGCCGGCGATGGCCGCGCGCGGCTGGGGCCGCGTCGTCACCATCGGCAGCGTGCAGCAGGTGCGGCCGCATCCGCAGATGCTGGTCTATGCCGGCACCAAGGCAGCGCAGCTCAACTGGGCGTGGAACCTCGCCCGCCAATTCGGCGGCCGGGGCGTCACGGTGAACAACCTCGCGCCCGGCGCCATCCTGACGGCGCGCAACCGCGCCCAGATGGCAGTCGAAGGCGAGGCGCTGGTGCAGCGCATCCCGACCGGCCGGCTGGGCACGCCCGACGACCTCGCTGGCGCGGCGCTGCTGCTCTGCTCGGATGCCGGCGCCTACATCAACGGCGTCAACCTCTACGTCGATGGCGGGCGCGCCATTGCCTGAGGGCCGACGCGACGATCGTCAGTCGCCGGCGCGTCGGCGCTCGGCGGCGGCGCGCAGCTCGTCGCTCGGCCGTATGTCGGGCACGCGGGTATAGATCGAAACGGCGACGATCAGAACGCCGCACATGACGCCGAATAGCGTACGGTAGGCGAGCTCGGAGCGCGCGCCGTCGGCCAGCGGCGCGAAGGCGCCCAGGATGACGCCGGACAGCGTCTGCATGCAGGCCACGCCCAGCATCACGCAGGTGTTCATGACCGACATGCCGCGGCCGACCAGCCGGTCGAGGAAAATGCCGCGGCCATGGGTCATCACCATGGTGCTCGACGCGCTCAGGAAGCCGATCGAGACGATGGCGCCGATCGCCAGCCAAGCCGGCGGCCGGTCGGCCAGCGCCAGCACGCCCAGCACCAGGGCGATCGACGACGTGCCGCCGACGGCGATCCACTTGCGCGTGTCGAGCAGCCGGTCGAGCGGCCCGAAGATCATCATGCCGCACTGATAGGCGACCACGGCGACCAGCAGCACGTTGGCCGATTGCACGATGGTGAGGCCATGGACCTCGCGCAGGAACGGCCCGCCCCACAGGCCCTGCACGGTGAAGGTGCAGGCATAGTTGGTGAAGTTGAGCGCCAGGATGAAGGGCAGCCGCGGATTGCGCAGCACTTCGCCGACGCCCGCCAGCAATTCGCCCGGCGTCTCGACCTTGCGGGCAAGGAAGGGATGGCCGGGCGGCGCATCGCGCACGACCAGCCAGACGGCGACGGCGGCGCAGGCGGTGAAGACGACGACCAGGCCGAACACGCCGCGCCAGCCGATCAGCGCGGTACCCCAGGCGAGCGGCGTGGTGGCGATCAGGTTGCCGATCAGGCCGATCGACAGGACCATGGCCGACATCGTTGAAAAGCGGTCGGGCGGAAACCAGCGCGAAATCACCACCATGCTGCCGATCAGCATGACGCCGAAGCCCGCGCCCATCAGCGCCCGGCCGGCCAGCAGCACCGGCCAGCTTTGTGCCAAAGTGAAAATGGTGGCGCCGACCACGGCGAGCGCCAGCATGACGCACACCGTGCGGCGCGGGCCGAAGCGGTCGAAGAACACGCCGCACGGCAACTGCATGGCCGAGAAGCCGAAGAAGAAGGCGCCGGTCAGCGCGCCCAGCGCCTCCGGCCCGATCTGCAGGTCGCGCATCAGGTCGAGCCCGATCGTGACATTGGCCGCCCGGAAGAAATGGCTGGCGACATAGGCGGTGGCCAGGGTGGCGACGATCACCAGACCCTGGCTCCGCAGAGCGGACGACATCGACGGGCGTTTCCTGTTCTCGGTCTGCCCCTACCGTAGGCAGCACCGCTCGCCGTGGGAAGACCTCATCGAGGACGGTTGACAGTCCCGCCGCATCATTCCGCAATGCACGCCGCAAGGACCGTGCGAAATGCGGTAGCCTCACCCTGAGGTGCGCACGAGGTGCGCGTCTCGAAGGGTGGGTAACAGGGTGATTGTAGCCCATGCTTCGAGACGCACACCTTCGGTGTGCTCCTCAGCACGAGGAGCTTGGAGGATCGTATCGATGACCGAAACGCCGACGTTCGGGCGCTATGCCGAAGTGCCCTACGACAAGATGACGCCCGAGCAGAAGGCGGGCTACGACGCGATCGTGGGCGCGCGCGGCCGGCTGCCTGGCCCCAACAAGATCTGGGTACACAATCCCAAGCTCGCCAAGGTGATCGGCCCGTTCGGCGCGCACTTCCAGCCCGGCGGCTACTCGCTGTCGGAGCGCGAGCGCGAGATCGCGGTTTGCGTGATCACGTCACACTGGCGGGCGGCCTATCCGACCTCGGCGCACGAACGCATCGCCAAAGAGGCGGGCCTGCCGGCCGACAAGGTCGAGGCGATCCTGGGCGGCCGCACGACCGGCTTCGACGATCCGCGCGAGCAGATCGTCTACGAGATGGCGACGGCGCTCGCCGCCGCGCGCTGGATCCCGCGCGGCCTCTACGAGCGTGCGCTGAAGGCGCTGGGCCATGTCGGCATCACCGACGTCATCACCCTGATGGGACACTACACCAGCGTCGCGCTCACGCTCGCCTTCTACGACGTGCCTGACGGCGCGCCGGGCCTGGCGCGCTGAACGACGAATCGGCTTCAACGAGAGTGACGAACGATGTCTGACGGACTATTCGCCGGCTTGCGGGTGATCGATTGCGCCAGTTGGATCGCAGGGCCGGCGGCGGCGACCATCCTGTCGGATTTCGGCGCCCAGGTGATCAAGCTCGAGCCGCCCCGCGCCGGCGATCCGTGGCGGGCGGCGACGCCGGTTCCCGGCAAGGTCACCGACTATTGGTGGCAGCTCACATCGCGCAACAAGCAGAGCCTCGCCATCGACCTCAAGCACGCCGCGGGCCTGGCCGTCCTGCAGCGCCTGATCGCCTCGACCGACGTGTTCATCACCAACTTTCCGCTGCCGGTGCGCGAGCGGCTGAAGATCGCCGCCGCCGACCTGCTGGCGATCAACCCACGCCTGATCTACGGCTCGATCAGTGCCTATGGCGAGGCGGGTGCCGAGGCGGCGCGCACCGGCTTCGATGCCACGGCCTATTGGGCGCGCACCGGCTTGATGGACATGGTGCGGGCCGGTCCCGAGATCGAGCCGTCGCGCTCGATGCCGGGCATGGGCGATCATCCGACCGCGACGGCGCTCTATGCCGCGATCGTGACGGCGCTCTATCGCCGCGAGCGCACCGGTCGCGGCGGCGTGGCGCAAACCTCGCTGCTGCAGAACGGCCTGTGGGCCAATGGCTGCTTCGTGCAGAATCGCCTGTTCGGCGAGCCGGTCCGCCACCGCCCGCCGCGGCTCGACACGCCGAGCGCGCTCGCCAACCACTATCGCTGCCGCGACGGCCGCTGGTTCCTGATGGCTTTGCACAACGAGGCGCGTCAGTTCCCCGCCCTGCTGAAAGCGATCGATGCCGAGCATCTCGCCCGCGATCCGCGCTTCGCCACCCAGCCGGACCGGCGGGCCAATGCCCGAGCGCTGTCGGAGATCCTCGACGGCATCTTCGCCCGTCGCGATCTCGCCGAGTGGCGGACGGTCCTCGAAGCGGCCGGCGTGACGTTCGGCGCGGTCTACACGGTGAACGAGGCGGCCGACGACGCCCAATCGCGCACGATCGGCGCCCTGGTTCCCTTCGCCGATGGCGCCAGCCTCACCGTGTCGAGCCCGTTCCATCTCGACGGCGAGACCAAGGTCGCGCCGCAGCGCGCGCCCGCCGTCGGCCAGCACTCCGAGGCCGTGCTGCGCGGCGCAGGCTACTCGGCCGACGAGATCGCCCGGCTCCGAGCGCTCGGCGTCCTTTAGTCGGGGATCACGATATCGACATCGAACTCCACCAGCATGTCGGCCATGGCGAGTCCCGAGATGATGAGGCCGGTGCCGCACGGTGCGACGCCGCGCAGATGGCGGGCGACGGTGTTGTAGACCGGCTCGCGGTGGGCGCGGTCCAGGAGATAGGTCGTGACCTTGCAGACATCGGCGAGCGTGCCGCCCGCCTCTTCGACAAGAATTTTGAGGTTCTTCATCGCCTGGTCGGCCTGCGCGGCAGGATCGCCCTTGCCGTGGAAACGGCCGTCGAGATCGAAGCCGGTCAGGCCGCCCAGGAACAGGTTGCGGCCGCTGGCCCGCACCATCAGCGAGACGTCGTAGTCGATCGCCTGGTTCGGCCAGCGGCCTTTGGTGTTCACACGGCGAAAGCGTT
>VGCQ01000369.1 GCA_016870055.1 Alphaproteobacteria bacterium
CAATGCCCGGGCCGACCACCGAGACCACCACGATCAGGATGATGAGGTCGGGGAAGCTCATCCAGGCATCGACGAAGCGCTGCATGATCATGTCGAACTTGCCGCCGAGATAGCCCGACACGATGCCGATGAAGACCGAGACCACGGTGGCGAGCGCGGCGGCCGACAGGCCGATGATCACCGAGAGCTGCGCGCCGTACAGGCAGCGCGAGAGCATGTCGCGGCCGAGATTGTCGGTGCCCAGCCAGAACTTCTCGCTGGGCGGCTTCAAGCGGTTGACCGGACTGATCTGGTTGAAACCGTAGGGCGCGAGGATGTCGGCGAAGATGCCGCAAAACAGGAAGATGGCGCAGACCACGAAGCCGAAGGCGCCCAACGGCTTGTCGCGGAACAGGCGGACCATGAAGCCGACGACGCCGGCGGCCGGCTGGCGGCGACGCGGCGGGCGGACGGTGTCGACGACGGCGACCATCAGCGGTACCTCACCTTGGGATCGAGCAGCCCGTAGCTGAGATCGACCAGGAGATTGATCAACACCACCGCCACGCCGACGATCAGGAAGACGCCGGTGATGATCGGATAGTCGCGCTGGCTCACCGCCTCGAGCAGCAGCAGGCCCATGCCGGGGATGACGAAGATCTGCTCCATGATGACGGCGCCGCCGACCAGCACCGGCGCCTGCAGGCCGACCAGGGTGACCACCGGGATCAGGGCGTTGCGCAGCGCATGACGCAGGATGGTGGTGCGGGTCGCCAGCCCCTTGGCGAGCGCGGTGCGGATGTAGTCCTGGCGCATCACCTCCAGCATCATGGTGCGGGTGAGCCGCATGGTGACGGCCGAGAACGCCTTGCCCAGGATCAGGGCGGGAATGACCATCTGCGCCAGATTTTTCAGCGGGTCCTGAGTGAAGGACGTGAACTTCACGTCGGGCGACCAGCCCCACCAGATCGACGGGAACACCATCACCAGGGTGCCGACCCAGAAGCCGGGCAGCGCCAATGCCAGGATGGCGAAGGAGCGCGTGACGTAGTCGCCCACCGTGTCCTGCGCCACCGCCGAGTAGACGCCGATCGGGATGCCGACGATCAGCGCCACCACCAACCCCATGATGCCGAGCTCGAAGGTGATGGGCAGGCGATGCAGGATCTCCTCCATCACCGGCGTGTTCTGCCACAGCGACAGGCCGAGGCTGCCCTCGAACAACAGCGCGCCGATCCAGCGGAAGTACTGGGTCACCATCGGCTGGTCGAGGCCGAGCGCGGCTTCGAGCTGGGCGCGGCTCTTCTTGTCGGCGCCGATGTCGTTGGACGACAGCATGAGATCGATGACGTCGCCCGGGATCAGCCGCACGGTGATGAACACGATCAGGCTGGCGAAGATCAGGGTGGGAATGAGCGCCAGCAGCCGGCGCACGATATAGGCCTGCATCAGCTAACTCCCCGCAACGATGACGGCGTGCTCGGCCGGCTCGGCATAGAGCCGCGCCACGTCGGATGCCCGGCGCTCCAGCACGCGCCGCGTGTTGATCGAGCGCTTGTCGGTGACCTCGCCCGCCGCCGCCGAGGGCGGTTCGTCGAGCACGAGCAGGCGCGCGATGCGATTGCTGGAACCGCCCGGCCGGCCGTTGAAAGCGGCGAGCAGGCGGGCCAGCGCCGGCCGCCAGACCGCATCGCCGCCTGCTTCGCCGCAGGCGGTCTGGTCGAGCCAGACCAAGGCACCGAGATACGGCCGGTCGGGTGCGGCGATCACCAGGTCGCGCACATAGGGCTGCAGGGCGTCGATCAGTCGGGTGCGCAGCGTCGTGGCGTGCACCCAGGTGCCCGATGCGAGCTTGAATTCCTCCGACAGCCGGCCGGCGAAGGCGATGCCGGCCAAGGGATTGTCGTCGTCGACCCAGCGCGCGACATCGCCGGTCTTGAAGAAGCCTTCCTCGTCGAACGCCGCCGCCGTCGCCTCGGGCTGCCGCCAGTAGCCCGCCATGACGTGCAGGCCCCTGACACGCAGCTCGTAACGCCCCTCGTCGCCGTCGCCGGCCGGCACCAGCTTGGCCTCGGCGCCGGGTGGCGGCAGGCCGAGAAGGCCAGAGCGATCGACATTCCAGTAGACCATCAGGCCGACGCTGGTGGTCTCGGTCATGCCCCAGCCGCAGCCGAACGGCAGACGCTCGCCGAGCTGGCCCGCCGCCAGCCCTTGCAAGCGGTCGAAGCTTTCCTGCGGCAGCAGCGCGCCGCCATAGCCGAGACCACGCAGGTTCTTGAAGAACTTCGCGCGCAGATCCTGATCGCGCTCCAGCGCTTCGAGCAGCATCGGGTAGGCCGCCGGCACGGTGGCGAAGCCCGACGGTGACAGCTCGCGCAGATTCTCCAGCGTCTCCTCGAAGCGGCCGGGCAGCGGGCGGCCGCCGTCGATATAAAGCGAGCCCGCAGTGCGCACGACGCCGTTCAGGTTGGAGTTGCCGCCCCAGGTGTGATGCCAGGGCAACCAATCGAGCGACACGCCGACACGATTCTCGTCGAGCGGCTCGCCCAACGCCCGGTTCATCTCGGCCGCCGCCGCGAGGTTGCCGTGGCTGTTGAGCACGCCCTTGGGCAGGCCGGTCGAGCCCGAGGTGAACAGGATCTTGGCGGGCGTTGCCGCCGTGATGTGCAGCCGCCGCTCGGCGACCGCGGCATCGATCGAGCCGTTGGCCAGCGCGGCGAAGGCAAGACCGCGCGCGCCGTCGACGGTGACCAGGCGGGCGCCCTTCTTCTCTGCACGGGTGAGCGCGGCTTCGAAGAGCGGCGAGTGCTGGGCGAACACCAGGCCGGGCTCGACCAGGGACAGCACGTGGTCGAGTCGCGTGAAGTCGCCAGTCGCGGCGCCTGCCAGCGAATAGTTGGGCGAGACCGGCGCCACCAGCGCACCGGCCCGCAGCGCGCCGAACAGAAAGAGCGCATGCTCGAGGCTGTTGTCGGAGAGGATGGCGATCGGCCGGCTGTCGGGCCCGAAACCCTGGGCGATCAGCCAGGAGGCGACGGCGCCGGTCTTGGCCCATGCTTCGGCGTAGGTCAGGCGCTGCCAGGCGCGCGCGGCTCCGCTGCCCGGACCGCGACGCTCGGCAAGGAAGGTGACGTGCGGGCGGCGTTCGGCGGCACGCTGCAGGAGGTCGATCACCAAGGGCAGGTCGGCCGGCAGGGAGCGACCGGCGGACAGGACCAGCGCGCCATCGGCCCGCCGTTCGACCTCGACTGCGGGCTTGGGCCTGTTCAGCACGCGCATGGGGGCGACGTAGCTCACCCGATCCACCCCTCCTCGACCGTTTCCCCCGTCCCGCTGGCTGCGGGCCTTGTTGTCTGCAGGCTGCCGGGATTGCAGACGGCGCGCAAGGGACTCGTCGAACCTCGGCGCTACGGCCCGTTCAAGCGGCGCTTGAGCTCGTTGGCGACCAGTTGGTTGGTGAGCGCTGTTGGATGGCCGTCGTGCGGGATGAGCAGGGCCGAGACGGGATGGCCTTTGACCGTCTGGTCGACCGAGATCAGGGCGATGCCGAGCTTGCGCAGGCGCGCCAGCACGTCGACCAGGATCGGCTGGGCGAACGGCGAGCTGCCGTGGCCGGGCTTGGAGGTCTCGTCGGGCCAGGAACAGACCACGACCAGCGGCGCCTTGAACTTGTCGCGCGCGAAGGCCTGCAGGCGGGCCATCATGGCGACGAACAGCTCGATCTGCTGCTCCTGACGCTGCTGGCGGCCGATCGCGTCGACGAAGGTGAAATGCTCGCCGAGCAGCCGCTTGATGCCGGCGATCGGATGGCTCCAGCGATACTCGTCGAAGCTGCCGGTATGGACGAGCTTGCCGTCCGCCAGCTCGTACCGCGGCGAGGAGCCGAGCCACGAGCCTTCGCCGGTGACGCGCGCGAGCTGGGCGGGGATGATCCAGACCACCACCGCCTTGACCGGCTGGGCGATGTAGCCGTCGAGCAGGCCGGCCTCGAAGGCGCGTACCAGTTGGTTGGGCGCATTGCCCGGCACGCCGAGATTGACGGCGCGCACCTTGTAGTCGTTGGCCTTGGCGAACAGCGCAGCGAGCGACTGATCGTCGGGCAGGCCCTGGCCGAACATGAAGGAATCGCCCAGGAAGAGATAGACGGCGGCGCCCGGCGGCGCCTGGGGCGTCACCCGCGCGCCGTCGGCGTCGAAATGGTAGGTCTGGTGAAAGACGGTGTCGCGCCCGTAGGTCGCGGTATTGACCACCTGGCTGTCGGGCTTGGGCCGGAAGCCCAGCACCGGATGGGGCGGCGGCCACCAGCGCGGCTCGGTACGGCGGACCAGCCCGCTGCCGTGCGCGGCGGGCGTCAGCAGGCCGGCGAAGACATCGAGCGCGGCGAGGCTCAGCGCCAGGGCGGCGACCAACAGCGCGCCGGTGCGCCAGCCGTTGCCGCGCAACAGCACGACGCCCGCGAGGCCCAGCACCGCCGCCGCGACGCAGGCCCACAGCGCCGACGGCGCCAGCAGCGCGGCGAGCGCCAGCAGCGCCAGCATCGAAGCCACGAGCACGAGGTTGCGACCGGTTCCGGCCATTGATCCGAAAACCCCTCCAAAGATCGAATTGCGATGTACGGGGTGCCACGAGAAACATCAATGCGTGCACCGTTGCCATTCGAAGGCCGCTGCGCGCTCGATTTGACGCTCTTTGGCGGCCCGAGCGGCAACGGCGGTATAGGGACAGCGTGAGACCGGTCGATCGGCAGGGATTCGGTCGAGCTGGACGACAGTGGTCCGAAGGCCGTGCGGTGGCGCAAGAGTTGGCCGGCAAGTTGAGATATGTTCCGAGCAGATCGACGCCGGTGCGATGAAAACAACCCGCTACTTCGATGAACAGGTGATACGTAAGCGGCCCTATATCGACCGCCGCTGGTGCGTCGACGTCCTGGCTAACCCCGTCCGACGCCAGG
>VGCQ01000370.1 GCA_016870055.1 Alphaproteobacteria bacterium
CCACGTCGCCGGTATGGGCGCCGCTTGCCTTGGCATGGCAGTTCTGGCCACCCACCATCACGCCGCTGCCCCTCACCGCCTCGACGACACCATGGATCAATGTCGCGGGGGGACAGATCAGCACATCGCGATCGCTCCAGCCTGCCTGCTTGACGCCGTCGGCGACACCGCGCGCCAGCGCCAGAGCATCGGCCCTGAGCCCGTTCATTTTCCAATTTCCGGCAATCAGCGGCCGCCTCGTTCGCGCCATGAAAGTCCCCGATTTCTGCAGCCGGTGTCTCTAGCCGCAGGAACACCGAGGGTCAAAGCCCACTTGGTTGCCTGCCCAGGGGGCGGGTGGTAGGCATGCCCGCCAAACAAAGGCCCGTCGTCCCTCCGTGAACACCTTTCGCAAGTACGCCCGTTTCATCGTCCTGTTCGTCCTGTTCGGCATGCTGATCGTCAGTTTCGCCTTCTGGGGCGTCGGCGACATGCTGCGGATGGGCGGCCGCAGCGCCGAGGTCGCCCACATCGGCGGCACGCGCATCCCACTGTACGGCTGGGTCGGCGGCGCCTCGATATCGGTCGCCGAAGTGCGCGATCAGTTCAACCGTCAGATCGAGGCCATTCAGCGCCAGACCGGGCAACGGCCGGAGCCCGAGCAGGCGCTGCGTTTTGGCCTTCACGTGCGGGCGCTCGAGGAGGTCATTCAGCGGGCCGTGCTCGACTACACCATCAAGGAGTTCGGTCTGGTCGTCACCGACGACGAAGTATTCGCGGCGATCTCGCGCAACCCGGCCTTCGCCGGCACCGGGGGCTCGTTCGATCGCCTGCTGTTCCGCAACCGCCTGCAGCAGGCCCGCATCAGCGAGGCGCAATACGTTGCCGACGTGCGGCGCGGCATTGCCGCCGACCAGCTTTTCGGTGCCGTACGCCAGGACGGGCTCGCGCCGAAGTCGCTGCGCGACGACATCTTCAAGATGGAGGCCGAGCGGCGCGTCGCCGAGACGATCTACGTCCCCGACTCGATCATTGTCGATGTCCCCAAGCCGACCAACGAGCAACTTGCCACCTACTTCGAAGCCAACAAGACGCGGTTCCAGATTCCGGAATACCGGGCGTTCTCCTACGTCCTGATGACCGCCGACGATGTCGTCTCGCAAGTCAACGTCACCTTGGATGCGCTGAAGCAGGAGTACGAGGCTCGCGCCGCGGAGTTCGGCACGCCGGAACGCCGCGACGTCGACCAGGCGATGGCCGACAGCGAGGCCAAGGCCAGGGCGATCATCGCCGCAGCGACATCGGGCAAGAGCCTGGAGGATGCCGCCCAAGAGGTGCTGGGGAGCAGCGACGGCGTCATCAAGCTCGGCCTGGTGACCAAGAAGGACCTGCCACCCGGCCCGCTGGCCGACGGCGTGTTCGGCGCACCGACAGGTATTGCGCCCGCGCCCATTCAGTCGCCGCTCGGTTGGCACGTCGTGCGCATCAACGCCATCGAGGCGGGCAAGGCCGTGCCGTTCGACGAGGTCAAGGAGAAGCTCGAGAAGGATCTCAAGGCGCAACAGGCGCCCGACCTGCTGATCAAGCAAGTCACCGACTTCGAGCGCGTCCTTGCAAAGACCCAGTCCATGAAGGCCGCGGCCGAGGATCTCGGACTGAAGCTCAATAGTTACGACAATGTCGACGCCCGCGGCCAGGACAGCGCCGGCCGGCAGGTCGTGATCGGAGCGGCCGCAGCCGAGTTGGTTCAAGCGGCGTTTTCGACTCGCGAGAGCGCCGAGAGCGAGCTGCTGGAGACCCAGCGCGGCGAGTACTTCGTCGTGCGCACCGACCGCATCACGCCGGCCCGCACGCCGGCGCTGAGCGAGATCGAGGACAAGGTGATCGATGCCTGGCAGGCCGAGGAGCGGCGCAAGCTGGCCGACGCCAAGGTCAAGGCTGCGCTCGACAAGGCCAATGCCGGAACGGGCTTCGAGGATCTCGCCAAGGAACTGGGACTGGAGATGCGCACGGCCAAGGCGGTCACGCGCTTCGAGGCCGATCAAGGCAACTACCTCACCCAGCCCGCGGTCGTCGAGCTGTTCAAGTTGCAAGCGGACAAGAGCCAGTCGGTGCGCACCGCCGAGGGCAACGTGCTGGTCCGGCTGAAGCAGATCGACGCCGTCGATCTCGCCAAGGACAAGGAAGTCGCCGATCGCTTCGGCAAGCAGCTCGACGGCATGGTGGCCAACGATCTGATGCTGCAGCTCATCTCGGCACTTCGCGCCAAGTATGGCGTGTCGGTCGACCAAGCGGCATTTGCTGCAGCCTTCCGGCCGCAGAGCCAGCCCTAGACCATGTCGGCCTCGCCCGACTACGCGGCGTTCGCCGCCGCCTACGAAAGCGGCAAGCCGCAGCTCGTGTCCACCAAGCTGGTCGCCGACCTCGAGACGCCGGTCTCGGCCTACCTCAAGCTTGCCGACGGCCGAGCCAATTCCTTCCTGCTCGAATCGGTGGAGGGAGGGTCGGTCCGCGGCCGCTACTCGATCATTGGCTTCAAGCCCGACGTCATCTGGCGCTGTCGCAGCGGTCAAGCCGAGATAAACCGTCGCGCCCGCAGCGATGCGCAAGCGTTCGAGTCCCTGCCTGGCCGGCCACTCGAGACGCTGCGCCATTTGATCCGCGAGTGCCAGATGGAGCTGCCGCCCGGCCTGCCGCCGATGGCGTCGGGCCTGTTCGGTTTTCTGGGCTACGACATGGTCCGCGACATGGAGCGGCTGCCCGACCGGAATCCCGATCCGATCGGGCTGCCCGATGCGATCATGGTGCGGCCGACCATGATCTGCATCTTCGACCGCCTGGAGGACAACGTCACGCTGGTCACGCCGGCCTGGCCGCAGCCCGGCATCGGTGCGCGCGCCGCCTACGAGGCCGCTCAGGAGCGGCTGGCTGACGCGGTGTCGGATTTCGAGCGCTCCCTGCCCTTCCGGCGCGAGAGCGCCGACGCATTGGATGGCTTGCCCGAGCCGCAGGCCAACATGACCAAGGACGAGTTCAAGGCCATGGTCGCGACCTGCAAGGAATACATTCGCGCCGGCGACGCCTTCCAGATCGTCCCCTCGCAGCGCTTCTCCCTGCCCTTCAAACTGCCGCCGCTGTCGCTCTACCGCTCGCTTCGGCGGATCAACCCCTCGCCCTTCCTGATCTTCTTCGACTACGGCGACTTCTCGATCGTAGGCTCGAGCCCCGAGATCCTCGTCCGGCTGCGCGACAATGTCGTCACCATCCGGCCGCTCGCCGGCACGATCGCCCGCGGTGCCACGCCCGAGGAGGACAAGCGGCTGGCCGACAAGCTCTTGGCCGATCCCAAGGAGCACGCCGAGCACCTGATGCTGCTCGACCTGGCGCGCAATGACGTGGGACGCGTCGCCAAGATCGGCTCGGTGCGCGTGGTCGAGCAGTTCACCATCGAGAAATACAGCCACCTCCAGCACATCAGCAGCCACGTCGAGGGCACGCTGGAGGATGGGTTGGAGGCGATCGATGCGCTGAAGGCGGGCTTCCCGGCCGGCACGCTGTCGGGCGCTCCCAAAGTGCGGGCCATGGAGATCATCGACGAGGTCGAGCCGGTGCGCCGCGGCATCTATGCTGGCTGCGCCGGCTACTTTGCGGCCAACGGCTCGATGGACACCTGCATCCTGCTACGCACTGGCTTGGTCAAGGACAACACCATGTATGTGCAGGCCGGTGTCGGCGTGGTGGCCGATTCCGACCTCGAAGCCGAGTATCAGGAGAGCGTGCTCAAGGCCCGCGCCCTGGTTCGCGCGGCGGAAGAGGCGGTGCGCTTCGCCAGCGATCGGCAGTGGAACGCCGGCAACATGCGGCGTTAGGTGGAGCACGACTGGAATCGCGCGCCGCCAGCGACTAGAACACTATGAGTTCAGCTGGAATCAGCTGAACTCATAATGCCTGCTGCAACACGCAACACCGCTGCGCGCGAATGAGATGAAGTGGAACCGTAAGCGGTTCCACTTCATCTCATTCCGCTCTAGGCTCCTCGCCAACGAAGGAGACCTAGATGTCCGATTGGCAGAAGAGATACCAACGCCTGCTGTTCGATCGCCCGCACCCCAAGGTGCTGCGGGTGACCATGAATCGGCCGGAGAAGTACAACGCCACCGATGCCATCATGCACCGTGAGCTGGTCGACGTATGGCGCGACATCGACGGCGACGACACGGTCAACTGCGTGATCATCCAGGGTGCCGGCGGCAAGGTGTTCTCGGCCGGCGGCGACTTCGACATCATCGAAAAAAACATCAAGGACTACAACGCACTGCTGCGCACCTGGAAAGAGGCGCGCGACATCGTCTACAACGTGATCAATTGCTCTAAGCCGATCGTCAGTACCATCCGCGGTCCCGCCGTCGGCGCAGGCTTGGTGGCCGGCATCCTGGCCGACGTGTCGATCGTGTCGAAGAAGGCCAAGATCATCGACGGCCACACCCGGCTCGGTGTCGCCGCGGGCGACCATGCCGTGATCGTTTGGCCGCTGCTCTGCGGCATGGCCAAGGCCAAGTACTACCTGCTGCTCTGCGAGGCAGTCGACGGCGAGGAAGCCGAGCGTATCGGCCTGGTCTCGATGTGCGTCGAGGACGCCGAGCTTGAAGCCAAGGGCCTCGAGGTTGCGACCAAGCTCGCCGAAGGGGCACAGACCTCGATTCGCTTCACCAAGTACGCTCTCAACAACTGGCTGCGCATGATGGGGCCCGCCTTCGACGCCTCGACGGCCCTGGAGATGCTCGGCTTCCTCGGCCCCGAGGTGAAGGAAGGCCTCGCCTCGCACCTCGAGAAGCGCAAGCCCAAGTTCGACCCCTATTCGCCGATCTGACCAAGGAACGACCATGCGTGGACTTTCGGGCAAGAGCGTCATCGTCACCGGCGGCGGTGGCTC
>VGCQ01000371.1 GCA_016870055.1 Alphaproteobacteria bacterium
CTGCACCGGCAAGCGGCCGCCTAAACTGACAACCTGGATGCGCCAAAGCCTCCGTTAACAGAAACCTCAGAACGTCCCGATTGTTCTGACGACGGACAGTGGCCAAGAAGCTCGACCGGGAGCGCAGCACGATCCTGCCGAGCCTGGGAGCAACGCAGTACGACTTCAGCCGCACCGCCATCCAGAACACGCCGCAGGGCGAGAATGCGCCGCTGAACCAGGTGCTGCTGCGCGCGCCCGGCGTCGTCCAGGACGGCTTCGGTCAGATCCACGTGCGCGGCGACCACGGCAGCCTGCAGTACCGGCTCGATGGCGTGCAGCTCCCCGAAGGCCTGTCGCTGTTCAGCCAGGTCCTGTCGCCGCGCTTCGCCAACTCGATCTCGCTGCTAACCGGCGCCCTGCCGGCGCAGTACGGCCTGCGCACCGCGGGCGTCGTCGACATCGGCGTCAAGTCGGGCACCACCGACCCAGGCGCCGAGGCCTCGTTCATGGGCGGCTCCTACAACTGGGTGCAGCCGGCGGCGCAGTACGGCGGGCGCAGCGGCGCCATCGACTACTTCGCGGTCGGCCAGTACGTCGCCAACGGCATCGGCATCGAGAACCCGGCGCCGACCTGGACGCCGATCCACGACGACACGGCGCAGTGGTACGCCCTCGCCAAGGTCACTGGCATCGTCGACGAGAACACGCGGCTGAGCTTCATCGGCGGCGGCGCCAGCGCCCGCTACCAGATCCCGAACAACATCAACCAGGTCCCCAACTTCACCGTGTTCGGCAACTCGACCTGGGACAGCTCGATCCTCGACCAGCGGCAGTGGGAGGACACCTACTTCGGCATCGCATCGCTGCAGAAGAGCTACCAGAACCTCAACCTCCAGGTCTCGGGTTTCGCGCGCTACTCCAAGCTCTCCTACCAGCCCGACGCGATCGGCGACCTGCTCTACAACGGCTTCGCGCCGTGGGCCAACCGGGAGAGCTTCGCGGCCGGCATCCAGGGCGACGGCAGCTTCAAGATCGCCAGAAATCACACGCTGCGCGGCGGCTTCCTGATCCAGCGCGAGCGCGTCACCAGCTTCACCCAGGCCAATGCGCTGGGCCTGGTGCCCGATCCGACCGATCCGGATGCCATGATTCCCGGGGACCAGCCCGTCGGCATCACCGACGGGTCGGACCTGACAGGCTGGACCTACAGTGTCTATCTGCAGGACGAGTGGCGTGTGCTGCCGACGCTCACCGTGAACGCCGGCCTGCGCTTCGATGCGATCACCGGCGTCAACAATGAGAACCAGCTCAGCCCACGCGTCAACGTCGTCTGGGAGCCGACGCCGCAGATCGCCCTGCGCGCGGGCTACGCCCGATACTTCGTCCCGGCGCCCCTGAACCAAGTGGCCTTCAACTCGATCGCGGTGCGCGCCGGCACGACGGCCGCCACCGAGGTCACCACCAACTCGCCAATCCTGGCCGAGCGGTCGGACAACATCGACGTCGGCCTCACGGTCAAGCCGGTCGATGGCCTCACCATCGGCTTCAGCGGCTTCTATAAGTGGGCGGAGAACTACATCGACAAGGGCCAGTTCGGCGCCCCCATCTTCCTGACCTCGTTCAACTACTCGAACGCCCAGGTGCGGGGCTTCGAGCTGTTCGCCAACTACGACCAAGGTCCGTGGTCGCTCTACGCCAACCTCGCTTGGTCGCAGGTCAACGCCATCAACATCAACTCCGCACAGTTCAACTTCGAGCAGGCCGAGCTCGACTACATCGCCAACAACTGGATCTTCGCCGACCACAATCAGAGCTGGACCGGCTCGGCCGGCGCCGCCTACGTGTTCAACATGGGTAGCGACTGGCCGACCCGTGTCTCGGCCGACGTCCTCTATGGCAACGGCCTGCGGCAGACGATCGTGACGCCGAACGACGCCGCCGTGCCGGCCTACGCCACCCTGAACCTGTCGGTCACCCAGCGGCTGCCGATCAACGGCAGCAGGGGCACCGCCGTGCGGTTCGATGCGATCAACGTCACCGACGGCCAGTATCAGCTCCGCACCGGAACGGGAGTCGGCGTGGGTGCTCCTCAGTTCGGCATGCGGCGCGCCTTCTTCGTCACGCTTTCGCAGAAGTTCTGATGCTCCGAAGCACGGCCCGGCGCGCGGCCTGGTCGGTCGTTGCGTGGCGAGAATCATGGTATCGGTGCGCGCGTCGCGCCTGTCGGCACAGTAACGTCGGGAAGTGAATTCACTCATGCGCCTTCGCCTCCTCATCCTGCTCGCCTGCTTGTGCGCCGTACGGCCGCTCGCAGCCCAGCCGGCGCCAGTGACGATCGGCCAGAGCTTCCTCACCGGTTCGCTCGATGCCTCGGAGGGACCAGCCGGCTGGGCGCTCGCAAGCCACGGAGTGGCCGAGAAGCTGTTCACGGTCGACCGCTCGGGCAAGGTCGTGGGCGCATTGGCCACCACCGCCGAGCGGCTGGGCGTCAATCAATGGCGCGTGCGGCTGCGCGGCGACCGCTTCTTTTCCGACGGTACACCGGTCGTCGCTGCCGACGTGGCCGCCGCGCTGATGCGGACCGGCGAACGCAACGCCGCAGCGCGCGCGTCGGCGGGCCGCATCACGGTCGAGGCGACCGACCCCGCCACGCTCATGCTGACCAGCGAGCGGTCGACGCCGATCATGGCCTCGGTGCTGGCCGAGTGGGCGTTCGCCGTCTACCGGCAGGCCGGCAACGGCTTTCTCTACAGCGGCCCCTACGCGGTCGAGACCTACCGGCCGGGCGACCAGCTCCTGCTCAAGGCCAACCCGCACCACGCCGGCATGGCCGGCAAGGAGCCCGTGCGTGTCCGCCGTTTCGCCGACACCCAGGCAATGGCCTTGGCATTCGAGAACGGCGAGGTCGACCTCGCCTTCAACCTGCCGGTCGAGACGCTGCCGCGGCTGCGCGCACGGCGCGACACGACGGTGCGGTCCTTCCCAGTCGCCTACCAGTACATGATGTGGATCAACACCGGCCGGCCCGGCCTCCACGATCCCCTGGTACGCCGCGCCATCGACCTCGCGATCGACCGTCGCGAGCTGGTCGCCGCCGTGCAGGGCGGCGTGCCGGCGACCGGCGCTTTCGCCACGACCTACGCCTTCGCCGAGCGCGAGGTCAGGCCGTTCGACCCGGCGGCGGCCGGCCGCCTGCTCGACCAGGCAGGATGGCGGCTGGATGGCGACGGCAAGCGGCGCAAGGACGGCCGCACGCTCGACATCGTGCTGGTCGCCTATCCGTCGCGGCCCGAGCTGCCCGTCCTCCAGCCGGTGATCCGCGCCCGACTCGCGGCGCTCGGGCTCAACCCGCAGACCCGCATCGTCGAGCAGGCGACGGCGGTCGCCACGGCGCGCGACTTCGACCTGCTACTGTGGGCCCAGCACACCGCGCCGGCGGGCGATCCCGGCTTTTTCCTCAACGCCTTCTTCCGGACCGGCGCAGGCAACAACTACGCGAGCTACAGCTCGCCCCGCGTCGACGCCCTGCTCGATCGCCTAGCCGGCGTCGAAGCGGCCGAAGGGCGCGCGGCGCTGTCGGGCGATATCCAACGGCAGCTGTTCGAGGACGTGCCGGTGTCGTTCCTGATAACGCCGGCCTGGCACCTCGCCTACGGGCCGCGCATCTTGCGTTACGAGCCGTGGGGCTCGGACTACGACATCGTACGCGCCGACCTCGCGACGAAATGACGACGCTGCCCGCTGCGCGCGCCGTCTCGGCTGCCGCCCTGCGGGCGGCCCTGCTCCTGCTCGGCGTCAGCGTCGTGGTGTTCGCCCAGCTGCGCGCCATTCCCGGCGATCCGGTGCTGATCGCGCTGGGCGAAGGCAACCTGCCGGCCGATCCGGCGACCGTGGCCGACTGGCGTCGCAGCCTCGGCCTGTCGGGCTCGTGGACCGCCCAGTATCTCGATTGGCTGGGCGCGCTGGCGCATGGCGACTGGGGCCTGTCGCTGCGCACACGCCGACCGGTGGCGCTGGAGCTCGCCGATCGTGTCGGCTGGTCGTGCGCGATCGGCGTGGGCGGCGTGGCGCTGGCGGCCACGTTCAGCCTGCCGCTCGGCCGCGCCGCAGCGCTCCACCCCGGCGGCGCGGTCGATGGGACCAGCCGCCTGCTCGCAGTCGGACTGCAGTCGATCCCGGCTTTCGCCCTCGCGATTGGCGTGGTGGCACTGGCCGCCTCCTTCCCCGGAACGCTGCGGCTCTACACTGGCGGCGTCCTGGAACGGATCGCCGCGCCGACGACGCTCGTCTTCCTCTACGCGCTCTCGCCGCTGGTGCGCGTCGTGCGCCGCGCCTATCTCGACGAGAGCGCGCGTCCCCATCTGCGCGCCGCCGAGGCCAAGGGGCTCAGCCGGCGCGACGCCTTGCGCCGGCACGGCGGACGCGCTGCCCTGCTCGCGCTGCTGGCGGCGCTGCCGCCGATGGCGACCTGGGCGGTGGGCGGCACCGCGGTGGTCGAGATCGTGTTCGGTATCCCGGGGATCAGTCAGCTGGTCGTCGACAGCGTGGCCGCACGCGATCACGCCGTGCTGCAGGTCTTTGTCATGCTGATGGCGCTCGCCATGGTGATCGTACATGCCGCGGTCGACCTGGCGCGCGGCCGTCTCGATCCGCGGCCAGTCGAATGAGAAGCCTTGTCCTCGCGCTGGCCGTGGTAGCGGCAGCCGCGCTCGCAGGCTCGGGACTGCTCGTGGCGCACGACATCCATGCCGTCGACGTCGCCAACCGACTGGCCGGACCGAGCGCGCTGCACCCGCTCGGCACCGACCATCTCGGGCGCGACGTGCTGGCCCGCCTGCGTGCCGGCGGCCTCAAC
>VGCQ01000372.1 GCA_016870055.1 Alphaproteobacteria bacterium
CGTCGTCTCCCGGCAGCCTTGATCGCCGTTTGTGGTATTGTCGGTCGTCAGCCCGCGCGACTCGTATTGATCAAGGAGTGGATGCGATGTTCAAGATCATTGGTCTTCCGGCCGCCCTCGCGGTACTCGCCGGCCTGATCACCGCGGCCCTGCCGTTGAGCTCGGCCGAGGCCCAATGGGTGTTCCTCGCCCGCAAAGCCATGGGCCGCATCGAGCACATGCGACAGGGTGGGCAGGGCAACCAACCGGCTTACGACTTCGCCACCGTCATCCTGGAGGCGCCGGCCGACCGCGTGTTCGCCACCGCGCTCGACCTCGCGCGCAAGAACCGCCAGGTCATGGTGACCATGCAGGATCCCGGTCAACGTCGGCTGCAGATCGCCGAAGGCGATCGCACCGCGACGCTCAATGTCGTGCCGTTCAGCGATGACGTCTCGCAGCTCCTGGTCGCCGGCCACGCCGGTCCGGGCGAGGGTCCGACCTCGTCGCTGATCGTCCAAGCCGTGCTGCGCGTCTGCAAGGAGATGAACAAGCACTGCCAGGTCGGCAACTGACCGGCTGACCGACCCGCCTGGCTGCGCGATGCGCATCGCCGTTCTGCATTTCGCGCACGAGACGGTGACGTTCCTCCAGAACGACACGACGCTCGACGATTTCCGCTATGACGGCTCGCCGGCGAGCGGCGAAACACTGCTTGCCCATGACCCCAAGTCGTACATGGGCGGCTTCGTCAAGGTGGCGCGCGAATTCGAGGGCGTCGAGCTGGTCGGCATCGAATCGCCGCTGTGGCCCAAGACCGGCACCGGCTCGGGCTGGGTGACGCGCGAGGCCTACGAGGCCTTCGCCGGCCGGATGGTCGACGGGATCAGGGCGTCGGGGCCGTTCGATGGCGTCTATCTCAGCCTGCACGGTGCCATGGCCGTGCGCGGTGTGGCGCGGCCTGAAGCCGAGCTGGCGCGCCGCGTTCGCGAGGTCGTGGGCGGGCGAGCCTTCATGGTCGGCACCTTCGACCCGCACGGCAACGAGGACGAGGAGTTCCTGCGCCACGCCGACATGGCGTTCACGGTGAAGTATTTCCCGCACTATGACGCCCGACTGCAGGGCGAGCGGGCGGCGCGCATGCTGGTCCGCGCCATCCGCGGCGACTACAAGCCGGCGACCGTCACCCGGCGCGTGCCCATCATTTCGGCCACGGTCCTGCAATGGACCGGGGCCTCGCCCTGGATGGATCTGGTGCAACGGGCGCTCACCTGGGAGGCGCGCGAGCCCGACCTTTACGTGAACTTCTTCTTCGGCTTTCCGTTCGCCGATGTGCCCGACCTCGGCATGACCTTCCAGGTCATGACCAACGGCGATGCGACGCTGGCTCGCCGCGTCGCTGAGGACATGGCGTCGGCCGCGTGGCGCCAGCGCCAGGCTCTGTTGGGGTCGACCAGCGTCCTGCTCATTCCCGAGGGAGTGACGAGGGCCAAGAAGGCTGTCGCCGATGGCGCGACGCCGGTGGTGCTGGCCGACCATAGCGATCGTTCAGGATCGGCGACGTGGTTGCTGCGGGAGGTCGTCGAGCAGGATCTGTCGGAGGTGCTGATCGCCACTCTGGCCGACGTCCGCGCGGTCGATGCGCTGAAGGCCGCTGGCGCCAAGGCAGGCGATCCCTTCGACATGGAGGTAGGTGGCTTGGTCGACGAATCGGCCGGCGCGCCGTTGCGCATCCGTGGCGTCGTGCGCGCGGCTGGCGAGAGCCGCGGCCAGTTCTGGGCGGTCATCGAGTTCGGCTGCGGCAACGTGTTGGTGCTGAGCCGCTATCTGGTGCAGATCACGGAACCCGAGCAGTTGGCGGGCCTCGGCATCGACGCCGCACGCTTCAAGGTGATCGCCTTGAAGTCGCGGGTGCATTTCAGACGCGGCTTCGACGACAGCGGCTTCGCCAAGACCATCCTGCTGGTCGAGCCCGTGCAACCGTTCCTCGGCACGGTGCGGCTGGACGCTCTGCCCTATCGCAACGTCGACCTGAAACAGTTCTATCCCTACGGCGAACCCCGGTTTCCCTGACTTGGGTTCCCGCCCGGCCTTTGCCGCCAGGTGCGTCGAAAAGCCCAAGCCGCCACGAACGATGACCTCGCTGTCGACGAGATCGTGCGGTTGATCGGCGGCGTTCGCGATGGGCCGGCGAGTGGATTCGATGGAGGCAGTCCTGATCGCGGCCGTTTCTCGACGACCGTAGGTGCTTGCTCAGGTGCTTTCGGGTCGGCGCCAAGGCAATCCCCATGCCCGAGCGCGCGCCGGCGATGACGACCAACGGCCCGCTCACATTGCCGCCTTGATGAGCGCGATGGCTTCTGGCGCATCCCAGTCGGCATCGCCTTCGAGGCGGCCGACCTCGCGGCCGCCACGATCGACCAGGATCGAGGTCGGCAGCAGCGAGACGTCCAGCACCGACATCGCCTTGCGGCCCTTGTCGAAGTAGATGCCGAGATGGTCGAGCTTGCGCTCCCTGTAGAAGGGCGCGACCTTGGCCTTGGACGGCCCGTCGAGCGAGATCGGCAGCACCAGGAACTGGTCCTTGGGCAGCGCCGCCTGCAGGCGGTCGAGGCTCGGCATCTCCTTGACGCAGGGCGCACACCAGGTCGCCCAAAGATTGATCAGCCGAACCTTGCCGGTGAGGTCCGCCAGATGCATCGGCTTGTCGTCGGCGTCGAGGAACTCCAGGTCGGGCATCGGTTTGCGCGGCGCGGCGAGCTTGAACCGCGCCATGGCGCCCTTGGCCAAGCCCGAGGAAATCTCGGCTCGCGCCGTTACTGCGCTCATGATGGCGGCCGCTGCGCCGGCCACAATCGACCTTCGGCCGGGGAGGAAATCTCGAACGGGATATGCCATAAGCCGCGTTCCTACAGGATCACTGGCTCATATTCATGGCACGGAAGAACACGACTGCGCGAGCGCGTAAGACGCCGATGGGCGGGCGCGGCTCCAACACGATCTGGGGCGGCCGCTACAAGCTCGGCCCGGCCGAGATCATGGAGAGGATCAACGCCTCCATCGGTTTCGATCGGCGGCTCTATGCGCAGGACATCGCAGGCTCGCTCGCCCACTGCGACATGCTGGTCGCCCAGGGCATCCTGTCGACCAAGGACGGTCGCGCCATCAAGCGCGGGTTGGCCAAGGTGCGCGAGGAGATCGAAGCCGGCCGCTTCAAGTTCTCGACTAAGCTCGAGGACATCCATCTCAACGTCGAGAGCCGGCTGACCGAACTGATCGGCGCGGCCGGCGGCCGGCTGCACACCGCACGCTCGCGCAACGACCAGGTGGCGCTCGATGTGCGGCTGTGGGTGCGCGACACGATCGACCGCCTGGAACCGATGCTTGCCGACCTGCAGGCCGCGCTGATCGATCGCGCCGAAGAGCACGCGGCGACCATCATGCCGGGCTTCACTCATCTGCAGACCGCGCAGCCGATAACCTTCGGCCATCATCTGCTGGCCTATGTCGAAATGTTCGGCCGCGACCGAGGCCGACTCGCCGACTGCCGCGCACGGCTGAACGAATCGCCACTGGGCGCGGCGGCACTCGCCGGCTCGCCGCATCCCATCGATCCGCGCAAGACCGCCAGGGCGCTCGGCTTTGCCCGGCCGATGGCCAACTCGCTCGATGCCGTGTCCGACCGCGACTATGTCGTGGAATTCATCGCTGCCGCCTCGCTCACCGCCGTTCACCTGTCGCGGCTGTCGGAGGAAATCGTGATTTGGTGCTCCGCACCGTTCCGTTTCATTGCGCTGTCGGACGCCTTCACGACCGGCAGCTCGATCATGCCGCAGAAGCGCAACCCCGACGCTGCCGAGCTTGCGCGTGGCAAGGTCGGCCGCATCGTCGGCGCCTTCGTGGCGCTGTGCACCATGCTGAAGGGCCTGCCGCTGACCTACGGCAAGGACATGCAGGAAGACAAAGAGCCCCTGTTCGACGCTGCCGATTCGCTGGAGCTCGGCGTCGCCGCCATGGCCGGCATGGTGCGCGATCTTGAGGCCAACGCCGAGCGCATGCGCGCCGTGGCCGCCGCCGACTATTCGGTGGCGACCGACCTTGCCGACTGGCTGGTCCGCAAGGTCGGGCTGCCGTTCCGCGAAGCCCATCATGTCACCGGCCGGCTGGTCGGTCTGGCGGCCGACAAGGGCGTCGATCTCGACAAGCTCTCGCTCGCCGAGATGCGCGCGGTCGAGCCCAGGATCGATCGCAGCGTCTACCGCGTTCTGACTGTCGAAGCGTCGGTCAATGCGCGCCGGAGCTTGGGCGGCACCGCGCCTGCCAATGTCGCGCGCGCTGTCCAGGAGGCCCGCCGCCGTTACCTGGGGCGCAGCCGATGAGCTTCTTTGCCTACAAGAGCGGCGAGATGCACGCCGAGGGCGTGCCCCTCTCGACCATCGCGGCCCAGGTCGGGACGCCTTTCTACTGCTACTCCGCCGGCGCCTTGCGCGCCGCTTGGCGCGAATTCGCCGACGGCATCAAGGGCATGAATGCCGAGATCTGCTACGCCATGAAGGCCAACAGCAGCCTTGCCGTGATCCGCCTGTTCGGCGCGTTGGGCGCAGGGGCCGACATCGTCTCTCTGGGCGAGATGCGCCGCGCCCTTGCCGCCGGCATCCCGACGCATCGCATCGTCTATTCGGGGGTCGGCAAGAAGGCGTCCGAGCTGATGGCCGCGCTCGAGGCAGGCATCGGCCAGATCAATGTCGAGAGCTCGGCCGAGCTCGAGACCTTGAACGCGGTGGCAGGCCAGCTCGGCATCAAGGCCATCATCACAATCCGCGTCAATCCCGATGTCGATGCCAAGACGCA
>VGCQ01000373.1 GCA_016870055.1 Alphaproteobacteria bacterium
GATGCCGACCACCGGCTCGGTGATGCGGTGGGTGCGGTAGCTCACGATCGATGGATTCTGCGCCGACTTCACATAGTCGACTTCGCGCTCGAAGCGCTCGAATTCGTCGATCGGCACGCCGGGCTTCAGCGCGACCAGGACATAGCGGACGACCGTCATCTGCGTTTCCTCCTAGACAAGATGGCAAGCGACACGATGGCCAGGCGCGATCTCGCGCACCGGGACGGGTTCGGCGCAGACCGGCCGGGCGAGCGGGCAGCGCGCGCGCAGTCGGCAGCCGGCGGGAATGTCGATCGGGCTGGGGATCTCGCCCGACAACACGAAGGGATCGCGCTTGGCGTCGGGATCGGGCACCGGCACCGCCGCCAGCAACGCCCGTGTGTACGGATGCGCCGGATGGGCGAACAGCTCGGCCGTCCAGGCCTCCTCGACGATGACGCCGAGATACATCACCGCTACGCGCGACGTGAGGTAACGCACCGTCGCAAGATCGTGCGAAATGAACAGATAGGAAAGCCCGTGTCGCGACCGCAGCTCTTCGAGCAGCAGGATGACCCGGGCACGCAACGACACGTCGAGTGCCGACGTCGGCTCGTCGAGCACCACCAGCCGCGGATTGGTGGCGAGTGCCCGCGCGATGTTGACTCGCTGGCGCTGGCCACCCGACAGCTCGTGCGGGTAGCGCTCAGCGAGATCGGCGCCGAGTCCGACTTCCTCGAGCACCGCATCGGTGCGGGCGCGCCGCTCGGTCGCGGCAAGATCGGTGTGCAGCTTGAGCGGTTCCTCGACGGCGCGACGCACACTCAGCCGCGGATTGAGCGACGCGGTCGGGTCCTGGAACACCATCTGCAGGCTCGGCCGCACCCGCGCGAAAGCATCGTCGTCGAGCGTAGTGAGCTCGGTCCCGTCGAGTCGGATGCTGCCGGCCGCCGGTTCGACCAACCGGACGAGACTGCGCGCCACGGTCGACTTGCCGCACCCCGATTCGCCCACCAAGCCCAGGGTCGTTCCCGCCTCGATCGCGAAGGACACGCCATCGACGGCGCGCACGACCGGCGGCGCGCCATCCTTCAGGGTGCGCAGCCAAGCCTGCAGGCCGCGCAGCGGGAAGCGGACCTGCAGGTCTTGGACCTCACACAGCGGCACGGCGATCCTCGACGGCGAAGCAGGCGACCAGGTGATCGGCTGCGTGTTCGGACAGGCTCGGCTTCTCCCGTCGACAGCGGTCCTCGACCCACGGACAACGGCCGACATAGCGGCAGCCCGGCGGCGGCTCGAGCAACGACGGCACGGCGCCGGGAATCGGTTCCATGGTGACTTCGCGATCGGCCCGCGGGATCGATCGCACCAGGGCGCGCGTGTAGGGGTGCGCCGGCCGAGCGAACAGGGCCCGCACCGGAGCGATCTCGACCATCTGTCCGGCATGCATGACGGCGACCCGCTGGCAGGTCGCGGCGACCACGCCGAGATCGTGGGTGATCAGCAGGATCGAGGCGCCGGTGTCGCGGCCAAGATCGCGCAACAGGTCGAGGATGCGGGCCGCCGTCGACACGTCGAGACCAGTGGTCGGCTCGTCGGCGATCAGCAGTCGCGGCGCGCTGGCCAGCGCCATGGCGATCATCACGCGCTGGCACATGCCGCCGGAGAATTGGTGCGGATACTGGCGCGAGCGCCGTTCCGGCTCGGGGATGCCGACCAGCCGCAGCATGTCGACCGCTCGCCGGCGGCTCACGGCCGACGACAGACCACCATGCAGGGCGTAGAGGCGCGCCACCTGCTCGCCGACGGTGATCAGCGGGTTGAGCGCGGTGCGCGGCGTCTGGAATACCATCGCGATCTTGGCGCCGCGGATCGACGCCAGCTCTTCCTCGCTCAACCGGCAGAGATCGCGGCCGTCAAAGACGATCTCGCCGCGCACGATGCGGCCGGGCTTGCGGATGAGCTGCAGCAGCGCCATCGCCGTGACCGACTTGCCCGAACCCGACTCGCCGACCAGCCCCAGAATCTCACCCGGGCGAACGTCGAAGCTCGCACCGTCGACCGCTTCGACCTCGCCGTGGTCGGTCGAGAAGCGGACGGCGAGATCCTCGACGGCGATGACGGCGCTCACCGCACGCCCCGCATGCGCGGGTCGAGGAAATCGCGCAGCCCGTCGCCGACCAGATTGAAGGACAGCACCATCAGCACGATGGCGAAGCCGGGGAACAGGAACAACCACCATTCGCCGGTGACGATGTACTGGGCGCCCTCGGCCGTCATCGACCCCCACTCGCTCTGCGGCGGGCGGATGCCGAGGCCGATGAAGGACAGCGCCGCCATGGTCAGCAGCGCATAGCCCATGGCGAGCGTGGCCTGCACGATGATCGGCGGCAGGCAATTGGGCAGCAAGTGAACGAACACGATCCGCCAAGGCGGGTTGCCGACCACGCGTGCGGCGTCGGCGTACTCCATTTCCCGGATGCGCAAGATCTCGCCGCGCACCAGGCGCAGGTAGATCGGCACCTGCGTCACGGCGATCGCCAGCAGCACGTTGGTCACGGTGTTGCCCAGCGCCGCCGTGATGGCCATCGCCAGGATGAAGGCGGGAAACGCCATCACCGAATCGACGCAACGCATGATGATCAAGTCGACCCAGCCGAGATGGAGGCCCGAAATCGCCCCGATGGTCGCGCCGATCGCCAGCGCCAGCGCCGTGGCACCGAACGCAACCGCGAGGTCGACGCGAGCCGCGAAGATGATGCGCGAAAGCAGGTCGCGGCCGTAAACGTCGGTGCCCAGCCAATGGTGGAGCGACGGCGCCTGCAGCGCAGCTTCCGCGCTCGTGGCATCCGCATCGTAAGGCGCAATCCAGGCCGCGAACACCGCCGCCAGGATCATGAGCACGATGATCGCGAGCGCGGTCGCCGACGGCCAATTGCGCCGCAGCCGCAAGCCGATCAGGCGCAGGCTCGCGGGCAACGAGGCGGACGATGACGTGGGCGGCCGGGCGATGTCGGCCATCACTCGAGCCGGATACGCGGATCGATCAGGCCGTAGACGATATCGACCACGAAGTTGACGATCACATAGAGCACGGCAACGAACAGGACGAACGACTGGATCGGCCCCGAATCCTTGGTCATCAACGAGGTGATGGCGTAGTTGCCGATGCCCGGCCAGGCGAACACGCTTTCGACCACCGCATTGCCCGCCATCAGGAAGCCGAACACCAGACCCAGGATGGTGACGACCGGAATCAAGGCGTTGAACAATGCATCGCCGTAGACCACGCGGCGGCGCGGCAGGCCCGCCGCCCAAGCGGCCTTGATGTAGTCCGATTCCAGGATCTCCAGCATGGTCGAGCGGACCATGCGGGCGATCGGCGCCATGACGCTCAAGCCCAGTACGATCGACGGCAGCATGAGTTGGTGAAGCGCCGAGCCCACGACTTTCCAATTGCCGGTGAGCAGGCCATCGACGACGTAGAGGCCGGTGAAGGTCGGCGGCGGCTCGAGGCCCGCGCCGAGCCGGCCGAGCGGTGGCGGCGCCACGCCCATCAGATAGAAGAACACATAGATCGCGATCAGCCCGGTCCAGAAGGTTGGCATGGCGACGCCCGCCACGCCGACGATGCGGCCGACATGGTCGAGCGCGGTATCGCGGTGCACGGCCGACTGCACACCGAGCGGAATGCCGATCACCAACGCGATCAACAGGCTCGCCAGGGTGAGCTCAAGGGTCGCCGGAAGGCGCTGCTGGAAGTCCTCCAGCACCGGCCGCCCGGTCGAGGCGCTGGTGCCGAGATCGCCCTGAACGACACCCGAGATGTAGCGCCAGTACTGCACCCAGGCCGGTTGATCGAGGCCCATCGCCTTCTCGATCTCGGCCACCACCTCGGGCGGCACCAGCGGGCCCGCCTTGACCACCGCCGGGTTGCCGGGAAGCAGGTAGGTGAGCGTGAACGTGATAATCGTGACGCCGAGCAAGGTCGGCACCACGAGCGCGAGCCGGCGCAGGAAGTAGATGAGGAACGTCAACCGATACTCCCGGGTCGGCTCATCCTCCCTGGCCGCCCCAACCGACGAACGACTAGGCGATCTTCATGGCGTTGAAGCGTTCGTAGGTATCCCAGCGCTTCTCGATGCCGACCAGATCGGAGCGCATGACGCGCGTCCAGTTGTCGTACCACAGCATGCCCCACACCGCGTCGTCGATGATGATTTTCTGCGCCGCCTTGGCCGCCACCATGCGCTTGTCGGCATTGGCCTCGTGGTAGTTCTCGTCGAGGATCTTGTCGAGCGCGGGATTGGAGTAGAATGCCGTGTTGGTGCCCTTCGACGAACTGTGGAACAGCGGCACCATGTGGAAGAATGGATCGTTCACCCAGGACTGCCAGGATTCGATCGAAAGCTGCAGATCGCCCTTGGAGGCGAGCTGGCGGAAGGTGGCGTCGGTCTGACGCGAGATGTTGATCTTGAAGCCGATCTTCTCCAGCTCGCGCTGGATCCAGACCGAAGCCTCCTCGTGCGGCTGCCAGCCGATGCGGATGGCGAGGTCGAGCGTGACTGGCTGGCTGACGCCCGCCTCCTTCATCAACGCCTTGGCCTTCTCGATGTCGTGCTTGTAGGGCGACAGCGACGCATCGTGGCCCGGCATCAGCGCCGGCAAGGGCGAGGTCATCGGCGCGCCGTAGCCTAGCAGCACGTTGGGCACGATGGCGGCCGTCGGAATGGCGTAGCAGATCGCCTGCCGCACCTTGACGTTGTCGAGCGGTGCCTTGGTTTGGTTCATCGCCACCCAATGGCAGGTCGTGTCGGGGATCGACA
>VGCQ01000374.1 GCA_016870055.1 Alphaproteobacteria bacterium
CATCATCGGCACCGAGGCAGGTGCGCGGGCCGCGCCCGACGGCTACACGCTGGTGATGCTGAGCAGCGGGCCGGTCACGGTCAATCCGTACGTCTACAAAAACGTGCCCTACGATCCGGTAAAGGATTTCACGCCTATCGCCAACCTCGCCGCGACGGCGCATGTCCTGGTGGTGCGGCCCGACTTTACGGCGAAGACCATTGCCGAGCTGGTCGCCCTGGTTAAAGCGAAGCCCGGTCACTACACCTTCGCGTCGCCCGGTGCAGGCACTTCCCAGCATCTCACAACGGAGATGTTCCGCTATCGCGCCGGCCTGGACATGGTCCATGTGCCTTATCGCGGCAGTGCGGCGGCACAGGTCGATCTGATGGGCGGCCAAGTCAACATGTTGTTCGACACCATCACGTCGGTGGGCGGGGCGGTGAAGGACGGCAAGCTGCGTATCATTGCGGTGTCGACATCGGATCGCTCGCCGTTCGTGCCTGACGTGCCGACGATCTCGGAAAGCGGGCTGGCCGGCTTCAAGTCCGGCGGCTGGATCGGGATCGCCGGGCCGCCGGGCATGCCCGCGCCGATCGTGGAGAAGCTGAACGCCGAGATCATCAAGGCGCTCGCTCTGCCAGAGATGCAGGAACGCCTGAAGGCCATGGCCTTCATTTCCATCGGCGACGCGCCCCAGCATTTCGCTGCCTACATCAAGAGCGAGACGACCAAATACGCGGAACTGATCAAGGCGATCGGGCTCAAGCTCGACTGACCCGCAATACTCCGGCTTGCGGCAGGACGACCATCGTCCTGCCGCAACCGCTGCCTACCGTCGATCCCAGTGAAGGTGCCCAGATGGAAATCCGATCGTTGCAGGAAAGCCTCGCCGCCGAGGTGGTCGATCTCTCGCTTTGGCAGGACATCTCCGAAGCCGACATCGCGCGCCTGCGCGAAGCCTGGCAGCGGTTCCCGGTGCTGGTCATCCGCCGCCAGGCACTGTCGGAGGGTGAGCTGACGCGGTTCAGCAAGCATTTCGGACCGCTCGCGATCGTCATCAAGACGGCACTGCAGAACACCGGCCCCTCCGAGGTCTCCTATGTCACCAACCTCAGGGACGGCCTTGGGGAACCGTTGGGCGGTCTGAGCTACGGTGAGGTCGCCTGGCACACCGACCAGGCCTATCGCCTCAATCCGGCGACTGGCGCCGTGCTCTATGCCGCGGAAGTTCCGGAAAACGCCGGGCGCACGTCTTTCAACAACCTCTATCTCGCGTGGGAGAACCTGCCCGGCAACCTGAAGGCGGCAGTCGAGGGGCGCGAAGGCGTCTACAGCTATCACCAGCGCATGTATGTAGGCATGAAGGAGGCGTTCTCGCGTGACAAGCCGTTCACGCCCGAGCTGATGAAGCAGACCCCCGACGTGGTCCATCCGCTGACGTTGAAGAATCCGCTGACCGGCCGCACGTCGCTCTATTTCGACGTCAGTACCCTGACGCACATCGTCGGCCTTTCGGACGAGGACAGCCAGGAGCTGATCGACGCTGTCGGGCCGCATGTCCAGCGCGACGCCTACGTTTACACGCACACCTGGCAGCCCGGCGACGTGGTGATGTGGGACAATGGCTGCCTGCTGCATCGTCGCGAGCCGTTCGATCCCAGGCTCATGCGCCTGATGAAGCGCACGACCATCCACCTGCCGCCCGAACGGCATTGCGTGCCGGCCGGACGCCTAGCATGACGGCCGCGGCGACGATCTCGGAGCAGTATGCGGGCTTTGCGCACGCGTTGCGGCCCCTGGATATGCCGCCTTCCGTCCGCGCCTACGCTGCCGACTTAGCTCTCGACTCGACCGGCATCGCCTTCGCATCGACCCGCTATCCGTTCGCCGCCTCGACCGCAGCCGCGCTGGGCGCCCTGTCGGAGGGCAAGGGCCAGGCAACCGTCATCGGCCGGCCGGCCGGATTGCCGTTCCGGGATGCCGCACTCATGAACGCCGTGCTGGTGCATGGCCTGGACTACGACGACACGCATGTGCGCGGCATCGTCCATGTCTCGGCCAGCCTCTGGCCCTGCGTCATGGCGATGGGCGAGCGGGTCGGCGCCAGCGGCAGCGCGGTCCTTACGGCCTACATCGCCGGCATCGAGGTGGCAGCGCGCCTGGGCGTCGCCGCCAACAACCAGTTCCATCAGCTCGGCTTTCATCCCACCGGGGTCTGCGGTGCCTTCGGCTGCGCGATCGCGTCCGGCCTCCTGCTGGGATTGACGCCACTGCAGCTCCGTCACGCGCAGGGCATAGCGCTCAGCGCCGCCTCAGGTTCGTTAGAGTTCGTCGCGGAAGGCGCGTGGACCAAGCGGCTCAACCCCGGCTTCGCCGCCGTCGCCGGCATCAACGCTGCCTATCTCGCGAGAGAAGACTTCGTCGCACCGAGCCGGCCCTACGAAGGACGGGACGGACTGTTCAATGCCTACTTGGGCAGCCGCGTTACCAATGCTGACCTTCCGGCGGCAACACAAGCACTGGGCACCGACTGGGAGACACTCGGCGTCGCCGTCAAACCGGTCGCGGCATGCCATTACGCACTCGGCATCGCCGATGCCGCCACGGCGATCGCGCGCGATCATCGGCCCGCCGCTGAAGACATCGAGTCTGTGACGGCGCTGGTGCCGCGCGCGACATTCCCGACGCTGTGCGAGCCATGGGAGAAGAAGCGCCGGCCGAACACTGGCTACGACGCCAAGTTCAGCCTGCCCTACATTGTCGCGGCGGGACTTCTCAAGGGGCGATGCGACATCGGCGTATTCGAAGACGATGCTGTCCGGAACGAACAGGTGCTCGCCCTGGCCGATCGTGTAGCCTATGGCGAGGATCTCGCCTCGTCCTTTCCCAAGGCCTTCTCGGGCGAAGTCATCGTCCGCATGAAAGATGGCCAGGTGCTGCGGCAAAGAGAGGAGTCGACGCGCGGTGGTGTCGACCAGCGCCTCAGCCGGCGCGAGATCCAGGACAAGTTCTTCGAGAACGCCGAGCCGGTGATCGGCAGGAAGCGGGCGCAGGCCGTCGCGGCGGCCATGGAACAGCTCGATGAAACGCGCGATTTCAGGGAACTGCTGGGGCTGCTGGGCGGCAAACGACCGGTTCAGTCTCCGGCGTGAGCCGGCAAGGAAGCGCACGAAGGCAATGCCATTGATAGCTCGATCGTGCCGCTCGCCAGACGTTAGACAACGGAGGCCGAAACGTTAGACAAGCCAATTTGCACAGAACAAAGCGTGACCCCAACATGGCGTTGGCCCGTTTGCATTTTGGAGCTGGTGCCTGTCCCTGCGCAAAAAGTCATCCACCCATGGAAACGCTTTTCCGTTGAGGAGCGCGACCATCGATATTCGGCATTGACCAGAGCGCCACTGTCTTGCGGGCGCGAGTTTCCTGCATGAGGCTCTGAGCGCGCCTGGCCCCAAGCGACGCGATGGCGGACGGCCGACGACGCCGCGGCGGCAGCAAGGTTCAGACGCCGGCACTGGTTCAAGCTGCGCGGCGTTCGTAGCGATGGTGCAGGCCGCCGATCTGTGGGAAGGCGACAACGTTGCCGGCAGAGGGCGGCTGCACGGAGCGGGGCTCGGGGCAATCCTTGCCGAGCGAGAGATGCGTGCGGCTTTGGTGGTGATAGCGAAAGTACTCGGACAGCACACGGCGCAAGTGACGCTCATCGAAGATGATGACGTGATCGAGACATTCGCGACGGATCGAGCCAATGATGCGTTCGACATAGGCGTTCTGCCACGGCGATCGCGGCGCGGTGACGACCTGCTCGATGGCCATCGCCTCGACGCGATCACGGAAGGTCTGCCCATACGACGCGTCGCGGTCTCGCAGCAGAAGGCGAGGGGCGGTGTCCCAGGGAAAGGCCTCGGTGATCTGGCGCGCCAGCCAGCCTTGCGTCGGGTTTGGGGTGACATCGAAATGGAGGATCTTTCGTCGCTCGTGACCAAGGACGATCAAGGCGTAGAGCTGCCGGAACCTGGCCGTCACGACGACGAACATGTCGACGGCTGCGGTGTCATGCATGTGGTTTCGCAGGAACGAGCGCCAGGTCGGGGAGGGGAGCTTGGGCCGCCACGGCAGGTATCTGCCGACCGTGGCCTGGCTGACCTCGATGCCGAGCTTGAGCAACTCGCCGTGGATACGGGGAGCGCCCCACAACGGGTTTGCCGTGCTCATCTTGCGGATCAGGTCACGGACCTCGCGATTGATGCCGGGCCGTCCCAGGTGGCGTGATCGCCGCCGCCAGTAGAGGCGGAAGCCTTTGCGATGCCAGTCGATCACGGTTGCCGGCTTGACCAGCACCATGGCGTCGAGGACCTTCGGCCAGAGTCTGTAAAGCCACACCCAGAGCAGCCGGTCGGCGGCGAAGAGCCGAGGCCGGCCGGTTCGTGGCCGGCGCAGGACGGTCACCTGATGCCGCAGAGCGACGAGTTCGAGCTCCAGCGAGGCACGACTGCGCACCCGGAACGAGAGCAGGGAACCGAGGGCGGACAGAAGCGTGAGCATGCCGATGACGGTATGGCTACGGTGCCAGAAACGCTACGCTTGCCGGGCTTTTGGAGTTCTGAGCAGGGACAGGCACTCGACGCACGGTGCCGCACGCGCCCAAGACGTTGTCGGTCTGCTGGGGTGACCTTCTTCGCTCGCCGAGGGGACTTGCGGCGCGTCGGTCAGAGTGGGCAGGCAACGTTTTCCAGTGGGCGGTGTTTTGCTTTTCCGCCGTCACGCGCTTGTCGGCAAGACATTTGCCCGGG
>VGCQ01000375.1 GCA_016870055.1 Alphaproteobacteria bacterium
CGCGCCGCGCCGCCGGCGCGGCGGCTCGGCGAGCTCTACGCCCGCGACCCCGACAAGGGGCTGCAGGCGGCGCGGCTCAACGCGCGTCTGCTCGCCGCCGATGTCGCCTCGATCGGTTGCGATGTCGATTGCGCACCGGTGCTCGACCTCGGCCTGGCCGAGACCCACGCCGCGATCGGCGATCGCGCCTTTGCCGAGCGGCCCGAGGCGGTGGCGGCTCTAGGCCGCGCCGTCGCCGAGGGCCTGCTCGCCGAAGGCGTCCTGCCGGTGATCAAGCACATGCCGGGCCACGGCCGCGCCACCGTCGACAGTCACCACGCGCTCTCCCGCGTTGCCGCCCCGCGCGAGCTGCTCGAGCGCGCCGACTTCCTGCCCTTCAAGCTGCTCGCCGATCTGCCCTGGGGCATGACCGGCCATCTTCTGTTCGATGCCGTCGATTCGACGGCGGCCGTCACGGTATCGGCGCGTGCCGTGCGCGAGGTGATCCGCGGCCATATCGGCTTCCACGGCCTGCTCCTGTCGGACGATCTTTCCATGCAGGCGCTGGGCGGCTCGCTCGGCGAGCGCGCGGCACGGGCGCTGGCGGCGGGCTGCGACATCGCTCTGCACTGCAACGGTGAGCCGGGCGAAATGGCCGAGATCGTCGCGCGGACCGGCGCCATGACCGCCGACGCCGTGCGCCGTTTCGGGGCCGGCCGCGCCATCCTCGCCCGCCACCGCGCTCCGGCCGGCAAAGCCGGCCTCGCCGAGGCCGCCCGCAGCCTCGCGAGCCTTTTGCCGGAATGGGGATAAGGCGGGCCTGAAAGCTGTGGCGAGGCCCGCCGCCACTGGACTAAACGGGGAGGACATGAGCGACGCCGCCACTCCCACCGACGCATTCGCCGCCGCCGGTCCCGACCTGATCGCGCCGGGCGAGGGCGAACTGATCGTCAATCTCGAAGGCTTCGAGGGGCCGCTCGATCTGCTGCTGAGCCTGGCGCGCGAACAGAAGGTCGATCTGCGCCGCATCTCGATGGTGGCCCTGGTCGACCAATACCTGGCGCATGTCGCGCAAGCGCGGCGGCTGCGCCTGGAGCTTGCCGCCGATTATCTCGTCATGGCGGCTTGGCTCGCCTACTTGAAGTCGCGCCTGCTGCTGCCCGAGCCGCCGGCCGGCGAGGAGCCGTCGGCGCAGGAGATGGCCGACGCCCTGCAATGGCAGTTGCGGCGCCTCGAAGCCATGCAGGAGGCGGGCGTGCGCCTGATGGCCCGTCCGCAACTCGGCAAGGACATCTTCTCCCGCGGCCAGCCCGAAGGCGTGGTCGTCGTCCGTCGCGCGGTGTGGGACGTCAAGCTCTACGATCTGCTCGCCGCCTATGGCCATCAGGTGCGGCCCAAGGACGCCGACGCCTATCAGATCGAGCCCATGCAGTTCTTCTCGGTCGAGGAAGCGGCCGAACGGTTGGGCCGCATGCTGGGCATCGCGATCGACTGGCAGGCGCTGGAGGCGTTCCTGCCGGCCGGCCTCACCGATCCGATGCGACGGCGCTCGGCATTGGCCTCGACCTTCGTCGCCGGCCTGCAGCTCGCCAAGGACGGTGCGGTGGAGCTGCGCCAGACCGAGCGTTACGGTCCGATCTTTTTGCGTAAGCGTACCGAGCAACGGTGACGGCGATTGCCATGTCAGATAACCAAGCGAACAACCACAACGTGACCGACGTCCTCTCTCCCGACCACGCCCAGCATCTGCGGCTTCTCGAGGCGCTGGTCTTCGCCGGCACCCAGGCGCTCGACGAGAAGGAGCTGGCCGACCGGCTGCCCAACGATGCCGACGTCAAGCGCCTGCTCGCCGATCTGGCCGAGCTCTACGCCGGCCGCGGCGTCAATCTGGTGCAGGTGGCGGGCGGCTACGCCTTCCGCACCGCGCCCGATCTCTCCGAGAAGCTCAAGATCGAGCGGCCGGTGACGCGCAAGCTGTCGCGCGCGGCGATCGAGACACTGGCCATCATCGCCTACCACCAGCCGGTGACGCGCGCCGAGATCGAGCAGGTGCGAGGCGTCGGTCTGAGCAAGGGCACGCTCGACCTGCTGTTCGAGCAGAACTGGATCAGGCCGATGGGCCGCCGCCGCGCGCCCGGCAAGCCCGTGACCTGGGGCACCACCGACTTCTTCCTCGAGCATTTTGGCCTGCCCAGCCTCGACGACCTGCCGGGCCAGGAGGAGCTCAAGGCCGCCGGCCTCCTGGACCCGCGCAGCCAGCCGCCCATATTCCGGCCCGAGGAGCCCGATCTGCCGCTCGAACCGACCGAGGACGAAGCAGACGAGCCGCTGGCCGTCGACGAAGCGGGGCGCTGAGCCTCCAAACCGCCTTATTCGACGTGTTGCCGGGTCTTCCGGCGGGATGCCATAATCGGCTCGCGCCGAGCGCAAACGTTTTGGGAGCATTTCGACATGGGTAGCATGAGCGTATGGCATTGGCTGATCGTGCTGGCCGTGGTGCTGCTGCTGTTCGGCGGTCGCGGCAAGATCTCGCAGCTCATGGGCGACTTCGGCAAGGGCCTGTCGGCCTTCAAGAAGGGCGTCGGCGCCTCGGGCGAGGAGACGCCGCCGCCGCAACAGGCCGGTCAGCCGGGCGACACCGCAAAGCCGATCGCCGCCCAAGCCACCACCACGCCGCCGCCCGGCACGCCCCACACCGCCACCCCGACCGGCGGCGAGGTGCGGCAGGACAGCGCCGCCAAGGTCTGACGGCTGGGCCGCTTCGGCCTGCGGCAGGGCCTAGACGATGTTCGGTATCGACAGCCCCGAGCTTCTGATCATCGCGATCGTGGCCTTGGTCGTGATCGGCCCCAAGGAGCTGCCCGGCATGCTGCGCAGCTGGGGCAAGTGGATGGCCCAGATGCGCGGCATGGCGTCGGAGTTCCGCGGCCATGTCGACGAGATGGTGCGCCAGTCCGAGCTCGACGAAGTGAAGAAGCAGCTCGAAGCCGCGCCGGGTCTCGACCTCCAGGCGCTCGATCCGACCAAGGAGATCAAGAGCGCCCTTCAGGAAGGCATGGCCGAGGGCGAGAAGGCGGTGGCCGACGCCAAGACCAGTTTCGACAATCCGCTGGCCGAACCCGAATCCGCGCCGCAGATCGCCGCCGAAGCGCCGCCGTCTGTGGCGCCCGCCGCCCAGGACGACAAGCCCAAGGCCGTCGCGGCGGGGTGATCTTGTTCCTGCCCTTCGCTGGCAACACGAAGGCCAGCGTCTGGCCCGCCGGGGCGACGGGATCACGAGCATCGATGCTGGAGCCTATGACCCCTCCATCCGCGTCGCGGCCGCCTCCCCACGACGTGGGGAGGAAAAACCAGGCGCCAAATAGCGCTTTGAATTGCCCGCCAAACGGCGGCATAAGGCGGCACCCGAGCCGCGAAAGCCTGCTTTGACCCAAGTTCACGACGGACCCGAAGACGACAAGCCGATGCCGCTGCTCGATCATCTGATCGAGCTGCGCAAGCGGCTGATCTATGCGCTGGTCGGCTTCATGGCGGTGTTCTTCATCACCTTCTATTTCGCCAAGCCGATCTTCTCCTTCCTGATCCAGCCGGCGCTGGCCGACGGCTACAAGGTGATCGTCCTCGACATCTTCGAGTTCTTCTTCGTCACGGTGAAGCTCTCGGCCTTCGTGTCGCTGATCGTCGGCTTTCCGCTGATCGCCTCGCAGATCTGGCTGTTCGTGGCACCCGGCCTCTATCGCCACGAACGGCGGGCGTTCTTGCCGTTCCTGGTCGCCACGCCGTTCATGTTCTACGCCGGTTGCGCGGTCATGTACTACATCGTGATGCCGTACGTGATCAATTTCATGCTGACGCAGTACGCGCCCGCCGACATCGAAAAGACGCTGCGCTCCTCGGATTACCTCGAGCGCGTCCTGCAGCTCGTCTTCGCCTTCGGCTTCGCCTTCGAGGTGCCGGTGCTGCTGACGCTTCTGGTGCGCGTCGGCATCGTCACCGTCGAGGGCCTGCGCTCCAAGCGGCGCTACGCCGTCGTCGTCGCCTTCGTCGTCGCCGCCGTGCTGACGCCGCCCGACGTCGTGAGCCAGTTCGCGCTCGCCGTGCCGCTGATCGCCTTCTACGAACTCAGCATCCTGATCGGCCGCTGGATCGAGAGGAAGCGCGAAGCCGAGGACAAGAAGGCCGAGGAGGAAGAGGCCAAGGCCGCCGGTAGTTGACCATGCACGACATCCGTTCCATCCGCGACAATCCCGGCGCCTTCGACGCCGGCCTCAAGAAGCGCAATCTCGCGCCCCTGTCGGCCGAGCTGTTGGAGATCGACAAGCGCCGCCGCGCCGCCATCGGCGACAGCGAGGCCGCACAGGCCAAGCGCAAGGCGCTCAGCCGCCAGATCGGTCAGGCCAAGGCCAAGGGCGAGCCGGCCGAGGCGCTGATGGCCGAGGTCGCGGCCCTCGAGGCGACCTTGAAGGCGGGCGAAGCCGAGGCGGCCCAGCTCGATCAGGAGCTGGTGCGGCGCTTGGAGGTGCTGCCCAACCTGCCGTTCGACGACGTGCCCGACGGCATCGACGAGACCGGCAATGTCGAGATCCGCCGCGTCGGCAGCCAGCGCAACTTCGCCTTTGCCCCCAGGGACCATGTGGCGCTGGGCGAGGCGACGGGCGAGATGGACTTTGCCGCCGCCGGCAAGATCTCCGGCGCGCGCTTCGTGTTCCTCAAAGGCCGGCTGGCCCGCCTCGAACGCGCCATCGCCCAGTTCATGCTCGACCTGCACACGTCCGAGGAGGCGGCT
>VGCQ01000376.1 GCA_016870055.1 Alphaproteobacteria bacterium
CGACACCACCGGCGCCCGCGCCCCGTCCACAACCGGCGTCCGGCGCCGCGCCGCCGACGCGATTGCTGCCGTCGACCGATGGCCGCGCGCCGGCTAGCCCGGCCGCGGCATCAGCGGCTGGCGCGTCGTCGGCACCGCGTGGGGCGGGTGCGACCGCGCCTGGTTTCGCGGTGCAGGTCGGTGCCTTTCTCACCGGGTCCCACGCCACAAGGCTGGCCGAGGATTTGCAAAAGCGCGGTCACGACGCACGGGTCGTGGTCGAGACCGATACCAGTGGCCGGCCCTGGCATATCGTGCGCGTTGGCCGCTTCATTGACCGCTACACCGCGCTGGGCGCGGCCAATCGGCTGAAAAGCGCGGAAGGTGTGCCGACCATGGTCGTGACCGAATTGCTCAGCGGGCCGGCGCTGCGATGATGCCGGCGCTCGCCAGGGCCGCGCTCCGGCGGGCCGTGTTTGGACGGCGCGCGTTGCTCAGCGGCGGATCGGTGCTGGCCGGTCTCGGCCTAGCCGGCTGCGGTTTGGGCGCATGGACCGGCCTTGTCAACGAGGTCAATATTGGATCGGTCACCTTTGTGGTGGCGTCCAATGCCAATGACAACAGCCCGGTAGCGATCGATGTGGTGATCGCCTACGACCAAATTTTGCTAGGCGAGTTGATCAAATTGCCGGCGCGCCAATGGTTCGAGCGGCGCGACCAGTTCCGCCGCGATTATCCTCAAACAATTCAGATCGAAAGCTGGGAATTGACGCCGGGTCAAACCTTGGCGGCGCGACCGATCGACGTGCGCCGCTATTCGTCGGGCGCGTTGGTCTATGCCAATTATCTCGGTCCGGGCGAGCACCGCGTGCGGGTCGGCAAGGAGAAGACATTGGTGATCACGCTCGGTCCAAAAACTTTCACCACGGGGTCCTGAATCATGACCGTGCCTGCTTCGTTGCCCTGGCCACGGCCCGCGCTATGACTCGCGCCACCGATATCCCCGAAGCGATCCAGTGGCATGAAGGCATGCTGCTGGCGCCCCAGCATTTTCAGCAACAAGCCCTGCGCTCCGATGCGCTCTTGCATTATCACGCTGCGGCCATCGCGCCGTTCCATTGGGGCGTGCGGCGCTTCGCGCTCGACCAGATGCTGCTTGGCACCGGCACGTTACGGGTGACCGAATTGGAGGCGGTCATGCCCGACGGGCTGGTCGTGTATCACGCGCCGGGACTGGGCGGTCACGCGCCGGGGCCGGGCGGCGAGTTGCAGCTCGACCTGGCGCCTTATGCCGACGCGGCACGCAATAGTCCGATCACGATTCATCTCGCTGTCGCGGCCCGGCGCGCCAGCGGCGCGCCCTCCGACGCCGATCTCGCGCGCTTCGATTCGGTCGAGGGGACGGCGATCACCGACGAGAATACCGGTGACAGCACGGTCGCCATCCCCCGACTGAAACCGCGCGTGCTGCTGTTGGCCGCGCTCGCCGACGAGCCGAGGCCGCCCAACAAATATGTCAGCTTCCCCTTGGCCAAGCTGGTCTACCGCGACGAGGTCTTCGCCTTGACCGATTTCGCGGCGCCCGCCCTAGCGTTGGAGCTGCGCGCGCCGCTCGGCAAGCTCTGTGCCGATTTGGCGCGGCGCCTGCGCGAGAAGGCGGTATTCCTCGCCGACAAGACCGGGGCGGCGGTGACGCCCGCATCCCAAGCGGCAACCCAGGAGATGCGCGGCGCGCTGCGCAGTATTGTCGCTGGCCTACCGGCTTTCGAGGCCATGCTCAAAACCGAGCGCGCCCATCCCTTTGGGGTCTATCTCGGGTTGATGCGGCTGGTCGGCGGATTGGCCGCGCTCGGCGGCGGCTCCGTGCCGCCGCTGTTTGATCCTTATGATCATGACGATCCGCGCGCCGCCTTCATCCAAGCGATCCAATTCCTACAACGTTCGCTCGACCGTGTCGAAGAGGCCTATCATCCCATTCCCTTTGCCTTGGAACGAGATCAATTCGTTTTGACCATGGATCAGGCTTGGCTGACCCCGAATTTGGTGATCGGCGTGCGCGGTGCCCAGGGCCAAGCCGAAACGTTGGCGGCGGGTTGGTTCGAGGAGTCCTTGATTGGCGCCGAGCGCGGCTTGATGCAGCTCTTCGAGGCGCGGGTGCGCGGCGCCGAGCGCCGGCGTATCACCGCTGATGGTCAATATGAGTTGCTGCCGCGCCGCGGCGTCATTCTCTACGAGGTCACGCTGGAGCCTGGCAGCCTCGCGGCCGGAGAGAGCCTGGCGATCTGGAATCCGGCGACCACGCAGCCGCAGGCGCGGCCGGCCGAAATTCTCCTCTACGCGCGGGTCCAGCCGTGAGCGCGCGCGCCTGCTATATGGGAAGCGCGGTCTAGTCCGCCATGGCCGCGGCCCTCGACACCGTCATCGTCTCGCCGCTGATTGATCAGTTCTGGCTGTTCTATTCCGAGATCATGCGCCTGAAGCGCGCGATCGATGATCAGCGTCAGGCCGCCGGCCTGGCCGTGGTGGCGCGCGCGACGGCCGCCGAAGCACCCGCCGAACCCGCTCCCGCCGAACCCGACAAGGGCGAGGTCCCCGCGCTGTTTGCCGATGGCGGCATCGATGCTCATTTGGTTGCCACCACTCTGCAGCGGATGCTGGGGCAATTCGCGGTGGCCGCCATGCGCCAAGGCGGCGATTTCGCGGGCGATCTGTACAACGAAGCGCTCTATGTCATGGCGGCGCTGGCCGACGAGGTCTTCCTGCATGACGTCGACTGGCCGGAGAAGCAAGCCTATCGATCGGTGCTGGTCGAATCCCTGATGTTCAAGTCCCACGTCGCCGGCGAGCAGGTCTTCGCCCATCTCGATCGCTTGCTCGACACCCGCGATCCGTTGCATGGTGAGTTGGCGACGATCTATCTGCTCGCCTTGTCCCTCGGGTTTCGCGGTAAATACCGCCGGGGCGGCGATCCGGGGCGGCTCGCCCATTATCGGCGCCGGCTGTTCCAATTCATCATGCATCGCTCCGCCGATCTGAATTCCGAGGCATTGCGGCTGTCGGTCAGCGCATATGATCACACGCTGCGCGAGGGCGGAGGCCTGCGCCTGCGGCCGCTGCGCAAATGGCTGATGGGGCTTGCCGCCGCGCTCTTACTCGTGCTGGTCGCCTCGCACGGCATTTGGATGTATCACACCGCCGGTGTCCAGAGCGCGCTTGATTCGGTCTTCGCCATTGCCGCGGGAATACGGCGCTAGTTCCGGGCCATGAACGCGCCATCGCCTTTCGTCTTTTCGGTCATGAACAACCTGCCATGGTTGACGGTGGCGGTGATCGTCGTCTTGGTGTTGTTGGGGTTGGCGGCCTATCTCGCCTGGAAGTGGCTGAACAAGCCGGCGGAAAGCGGCGACGATGCGGTGACCTTCCGGGTGCCCGATTTGGGCGCGCCGCTGCGCTTGCGCCGGTCCTTCGTCCATGCGCTCAACCAAATCGAAGCGGGGGTGCCGGGCCGCGACGCGCGCTATCGCATGCCCTGGGTGCTGATGCTCGGCCAATCCGGCTCGGGCAAATCGGCCATGCTGGCTGGCTCGGCCATGGTCAAGCAGATGGACGAGTTTAGCGATCCCACCGCGGGCTGTACCTGGTGGTTTTTCGGCACCGGCGTGGTCATCGACGTCGCCGGAAATTTCATCCTCGGGCCGGATGGCCGGGCCAATGAACGGGCGTGGCGCAACGTGCTGCGCCAATTGGTGCAGCATCGGCCCGAACGGCCGGCCGACGCAATCGTGTTGACCATTCCGGCCAGCGATCTCAACGATCCCACCAATCGCGACGCGGTTTACATCGCCGGCAAGGCGGAACGGCTCTATGCCGCGCTATGGGCGGCGCAACGCATTTCGGGGATTCGCCTGCCAGTCTATGTGGTGATCACGAAATGCGACGAGTTGCCGGGTTTTCGGCCCTTTGCCCAGGCGTTGCCGAAGCGGTTGCATGACGACATGTTGGGTTGGTCGAGCCCGTATCCGCTGGAAACGACCTTCTCGGAGACGTGGGTCGATGAAGCTTTGGAAACAGTGCACGGCGATCTGTTCCGCTTGCAGCTTGAGTTGTTCGCCGAGCATGATCGGCTCGCCGGCGCGGATGAGGTGTTCCAATTCCCCCACGATGTGCGTCGCATGGCGGCGCCGCTGACGCAATATCTGCGCACCCTGTTCCGGCAGAGCGCCTATCACGAGGCATTTTTTCTGCGCGGCGTCTATTTCACCGGCGATCTGGGCGAGGCGCTGGCGCCGCCACCGGCGCCGGCCGCCGTGCCGGCGCTGGTCACGGCGGGCGGCGAGCCCGTGACGGCGGAGCCGGTGCCGCCTTGGCTCCGCCTGCCGCTAATCGAGGCCGCGGCGCCGCCGTCCTTGCAGCCGATGTTCCTGAAGCATTTATTCGAGCAGAAGATCTTTGCCGAAGGCGGCATCGCGCGGCCGGCGAAGGGCGCGGCGCTGTCGCAGAATCGGACAATCCGCGCGACTCAGATCGCGATCGGCGCGACTCTGGCGTTCGGCGCCTTGGCTTTGACCACAGTCTCGAACGACCTGAGCAAATTCAAGGTTTATTCGAAACCGCTGCTGCAAGATTTGGCCAAAGATTTGCGGTTCGTCATCGGCATGGGCGACCAGGCCGGCCGGCCAGCCGCCGCCGTGACTAGCGCCTTGGACGAACGCATGGTGCTCAATTTGCTCAAGGCCATGAGCGATATTAATTTCGAAAAGCGGCTGACCCTGATGCCGAGCTA
>VGCQ01000377.1 GCA_016870055.1 Alphaproteobacteria bacterium
TCGATTCCTATTTCACGCGCGACGCTCTAGTGGAATGGCGACCGCAACCACCAGGCCGGCGCGCAGGCCCAGGCTGAGAAAGCTCACGACCAGCACGATCGCCACCGCCTCGAATAGGGCGCTGGTGAAGCCGTCGACCGCCTGCTCGACCACCGCCGGCTGGTTCGACACCAGATGGACGCCGACGCCGATCGGCAGCGTGGCGACGACCTCGCGCATGCGCGCCTGCAGATCCTTGCCGAACTGCAGGATGTTGCCGTTGGCCTTCATGCCGATCGCAATGCCGATCGCGGGCTGGCCGTTGTAGCGGAACATCGGTTGCGGCGGGTCGACGTAGCCGCGTGTGATGGTGGCGACGTCGCTCAGGCGGAAGAAGCGGTCGTTGACCCGGAGGTTGACCGCCCGCACGCTCTCGACCGAGGTGAACTGGCCGCTGACCCTGAGCGTGACCTGCTCGGGGCCGGCCTGGATGACGCCCGACGGCGTGATCGCGTTTTGCTGCTGCAGGCTCTGCAGCACGGCCTGCTGGTCGAGGCCGAGCCCCGCGACATGCCGGGTCGAGAAGTTGAGATGGATGACCTCGTCCTGCGTGCCCAGCAGGTCGACCTTGCCGGCGCCGGGAATCTTCAGGATCTGCGAGCGCGCCTGCTCGGCGTAGTCGCGCAGCTCGCGGAACGACAGGCCGTCGGCGGTCAGCGCATAGATGTTGCCGTAGACGTCGCCGAACTGGTCGTTGAAGGACACGCCCTGGACGCTCGACGGCAGGTCGCCGCGGATGTCGTTGACCTTGTTGCGCACCTGCACCCAGATGTCCGGCACGTGGCGGGCCGGCGTGTCGTCCTTGAGATTGACGAAGATCGTGGTTCGACCCGAGGTCGTGTAGCTCTTGGTGTAGTCGAGCGTGCCGAGTTCCTGCAGCTTGCGCTCGATGCGATCGGTGACCTGGTTGGTCATTTCCTCGACGGTGGCGCCGGGCCAGCTCGCCTGGACGACCATGGCCTTGATCGTGAAGGAGGGATCTTCCTCGCGGCCGAGCCGTGTGTAGGACAGGCCACCGGCCACCACGATCAGCAACATCAGGTACCAGACGAACGAGCGATGCCCGAGCGCCCAGGCCGAGAGGTTGAAGCCGCTCACCGCGACACCCTGACCGGTTGGCCGTCGGTCAGGCTGTGAACGCCCGCGACGACAACGCGTTCACCGACCGCTATGCCACCGGTCACGACCACGACGTCGCCCTCACGCGATCCGACGGTGACGGCGCGCCGGGCGACGGTGCCCTTTGTCGGGTCGACCACCCAGACCCAGGTCTTGCCGTCCTTCTCGAGCAGCGCGGTCGGCGGCAGGTCGACATGCGGCGGCACCGGCCAACTGAAGGCGACCGCGACGGTGATGCCGAGACGGAACGCCGCCGGCGGATCGTTCAAGGTGAGGTAGACGTTGTGCGTCCGCGTGTTGGCGTCAGCGATGGGGTCGATGGCGCGCACGCCGGCGGCTTTCACCGCCACGACACGCGGTCGAGATCGACCGTGATGGTGAGGTCGCCGGCCTTGGTCAAGGTCGGGACCAGCCGGTCCGGGACGGCGATCACCGCCTCCCGGATCTCCGGCCGCGCCAGTGTTACGACCTTCTGCCCGGCATTGAGAACCTGTCCCGGTTCGGCGTAGCGGGCGGTGACGACGCCGTCGAAATCGGCTTCGAGGCGTGTGTAGGAGAGCGTGTCCTTGGCCTTGCGTAGCGAGGCGCGGGCGCGCGTGAGGTTGGCCGATGCCGTATCGAGATTGCGCCGAGCGAGATCGTACTGCGCCTGGGGCGTGATGTTGCGCAGCACGAGATCCTTCTGCCGCGCCTCCTCCGCTTCGGCGTTGGCGAACTGGGCTTCGGCGTTGGCCAGGCTCGCTTCGGCACTGCGCACTGCCAGCGCCTGCACCGCAGGGTCGAGGGCGGCGATCTCCTGGCCTTTGACCACGACGGCGCCGACATCGACGAAGCGCGCCACCATGCGACCGAACACGCGAAAGCCGAGATCGGTCTTGTATCGAGGTTCGATGGTGCCGACGAACGGGCCGAGCGTGTCCGCCGTGTGCATCTTGGCCACGACCGACAGGACCGGTCGCACGGGCGGCGCGACACCGTTCTGATCCTGCTTGCAGGAGCCGAGCAGGGCGAGCAGCAGCACGGTCGAAAAACGACGGGCCTTCATCGTGTGCTTCCCGCGATCTCGACCTTCTGCCCCGGGCGCAGGAGCTGAACGCCGGCACTGACCACCATCTCGCCCGGCTGCAGGCCGCTTGCCACGACGATGCGATCCTTGGTGTAGCGGCTGAGCGTGATCGGCTTCAGCGATACCGTGGTGCTGCGCGGGTCGACCACCCACACCGCCGGTTTGCCGGCGATCTCGAACAGGGCACCCCACGGCAGCAGCGCGACCTTCTGCGTCGGCATCGGCGCGGTTCCGTTGACCAGAGTGCCGAGCGACATGGCATCCGGCGCCTGGCGCAGCGCCACCTTGGCCCTCACGGTTTCCGTTTTCGGATCGACCGCAGGCGCTACCTCGCGCACGTCACCCGGCACCCTCACTCGCGGATCCGAGACCAGCGATATGGCGATGTCCTTGCCGATCGCGACGTTGTTCAGGGCCCATTCGTGGACGTTGAACACGGCGTCGCGGGCGCCATCGCGGGCCAGCGTGAAGATCGGCTGCGCCTGGGCCACCACCTGGCCGCTCGCGACGCGGTCGCCGACACTGGCGATGCGGTCGCTGATCTTGCCGTTGATGCGAAACGACAGGTCGGTTCGGGTCTGTGCCTCGATCGTGCCGGTCAAGGTCATCGATGGCGTGAAGTCGACGATCTCCGTGGTCACGGCCCTTACTCGGGTGAGGGGCGCCAGCTGAGCGGGCTCGTTGCGGCAGGCCGCGAGCACGGCAAGGCAGACCAACCAGGCAGACGAACGCGAGCCGAGTCGATACGGAGCGAACGAAGGACTGAGAATGGAAGCCCCCTTTGGCGTGATACTAACAGCTTCGGCAATTGAAGCCGAGGCCGGACCCCCGCAGGATGCAACCATGCCAGTCATCCGACGCCTCACCTTCATCGGCTTGGAATACGCGTTCGACCCGGCGAAAGCTTACGGCATGTCGCGCGGCGGCGGCTTCCGCCGCCAGAGTGGGCTGGTCGAAGTCGAGACCGACGCCGGAGTCCGCGGGATCGGCGAGGCGTTCGGCAATCCGCTGGTGACGCGCGAATATTTCCGCATGGTCGAGCCGTTGTTCGTCGGCCGCAGCATCTTCGACTTCGATCATGTCGAAGCGCGCGTGCGCCATGGCCTCTACCACCTCGGCGTGGGCAACCAGCTCACGGCGTGTCTCGCCGCCATCAACGTGGCGCTATGGGACGCCATCGCCCGCGGCTTCGGCGTCAGGGTATGCGACCTGATCGGCGGCTGCGCCACCACGCGCATCCCGGCCTACGCCTCGACCGGCTTCTTTTCGAGCGACCCCGATCGTCAGCTCGATCACATGCTGGCCGAGGCGGCGGCTCATCCTTACGCCGGCGCCAAGATCAAGATCGGCCGCGGCATCAAGGATGACGTTGCGCGTGTGCGGCGCGCCCGCGAGGCGCTGGGGCCGGACAAGCTGCTGATGGTCGACATCAACGGCGCCTATACCGCCGACGTCGCGCTCGAATGCGCGCGGGCGATCGAGCCTCACGCCGTTCATTGGATCGAGGAGCCGCTGCCGCCCGGCGATCTGCGCGGCTATGCCGAGCTGCGGCTTCGATCGCCGATCCCGATCGCCGCCGGCGAGGCGCACCACACCGTCCGCGACTTCCGCGCCCTGATCGATGGCCGTTGCATCGACATCGTGCAGCCGTCGATCCCCGGCACCGGCGGCCTCACCGAGGCCAGGCGCATCGCCACGCTGGCCCAGTCGCAGAATCTGCGCGTGGCGCCGCATGCTTGGGGCGGCGCGGTCGGCCTCGCCACCGCCTGCCACTTCATCGCCGCCCTGCCGGCCGGTCCGCACACCGACCATCCGCCCTATCCGCTGATGCTGGAATACGACATGAGCGACAATGCCCTGCGCACCCGGTTGCTGAAGCGGCCGCTGACGCTCGACGCCGGGCATGTCCTGCTGCCCGAGGGGCCAGGGCTCGGTATCGAGATCGATCGCGACGCGCTCGAACGCTACCGCGTTTGCTGACCTGGCTGGGCCATGCCAAGCTCCGGCCAACGGGAATTGCTCCGGGAGGACTTCATATGAACAAGGCGGTCCGTCGAACGATTGCACTTGGCGCCACGATGACGCTCCTGACCGGCGTCGCGGTCGCGCAGTCGGCCACTTTCTGGCTCGCCGCCGACCCCGGCAACATCCAAGGCTGTATCGCGGCCGATCCGCAGTTCACCCGCCAGCACACCTTCACCCTGGAGGACGGCGAGGCCACGCTCACGGCGGCCGGCGGCATCCACACCAAGATGAAGCAGGTGCGGCCCAACGTCTACGAGACCGACTACGCGCTCGGCCGGATGCATATGCATATCGTCGCCGATCTTGCCGCGACGCCGCCCACGCTCATGGTCAGCGAGAAGAGTCTCGGCTGCAAGTGGACGGCGAAGAAGAGCTAGTGTCCTGGTTCAGAAGTTCGCTGGACCAAGACGAGCCTAGGAACTTGAGGCGCCTCAGCGCCTGGGCAAGTCTG
>VGCQ01000378.1 GCA_016870055.1 Alphaproteobacteria bacterium
GTCTATGTCCGCCATGAGATCGTGCACAACCGCTATGTCGTGGAGAGCCTGGAGGCCAAGGGGGCAATCTTCGTCGACGAGCTGGACGAGGTGCCCGACGATCGTCCCGTGGTGTTCTCTGCCCATGGCGTGCCGAAATCGGTGCCGGCCGAGGCGGGGCGGCGCAAGCTGCTCTATGTCGACGCCACCTGCCCGCTGGTGTCAAAAGTTCATCGCGAAGCCGAGCGCCATCATGCATCGGGTCGCACCGTGGTGCTGATCGGCCATGCCGGCCATCCCGAGGTGATCGGCACCATGGGCCAGCTTCCCGCGGGCACGGTGCTGCTGGTCGAGGATACGGCACAGGCCGAAGCGCTCGCGGTGCCCGATCCCGACAATCTCGCCTACGCCACCCAGACCACCCTGTCGGTCGACGACACGGTCGGCATCGTGGCGGTACTGCGCCGCCGCTTCCCGGCGATCCAAGGCCCCAAGATGGAGGACATCTGCTACGCCACCACCAACCGCCAGGCGGCGGTCAAGGCGATCGCATCCAGATGCGACGCGCTGGTGGTGATCGGTGCGCCCAACTCCTCGAACTCGCGGCGTCTGGTCGAGGTCGCCGCTAACTACGGCTGCCGCCGGGCGCGCCTGGTGCAACGCGCCGCCGACATGGACTGGGACTGGCTGCGCGGCGCAACGTGCCTCGGCATCACGGCCGGCGCCTCGGCGCCGGAGACACTGGTCGACGAGCTGATCGCCGCCTGCCGCGCCCGCTACAACGTCTCCGTGGAAGAGGTGCGCACGACGGAAGAGAACGTGGTCTTCAAGCTGCCGCGCGCCCTGGTGGCTTGATGGCGGTCTACACCGAAGTGAGCGATGCGGAGCTGGAAGCCTTCCTCGCTGAATACGACATCGGCGAAGCCGATTCCTTCAAGGGTGTCGCCGAGGGCATCGAGAACTCCAACTATGTCCTGACGACCACCAAGGGCTCGTACTTCGTCACGCTGTACGAAAAGCGCGTCGATCCCGCCGACCTTCCGTTCTTTCTCGGACTGATGGACCATCTCGTCGCGCGCGGCATCAACTGCCCGCAGCCGATCCACGGCCGAGACGGCCAGGCGCTGCGCACCCTGGCCGGCCGGCCGGCCGCCATTACGACGTTCCTGCATGGACTGTGGCCGCGCCGCATTCTGCTCAGCCACTGCGGGCCGGTCGGCGAGGCTTTGGCGGCATTGCATCTGGCCGGTCGCGACTTCGCCATGAAGCGACCCAATGCGCTGTCCGTCGGCGGCTGGCGGCCGTTGTTCGACGGCGCGCGCGGCCGTCTCGACGCGCCTCTGGCGAACGAGTTGAGGGTCGAGCTCGACTTCCTCGAGAGCAATTGGCCCAACGACCTGCCGTCCGGCGTCATCCATGCCGATCTGTTCAACGACAATGTGCTGTTCCTGCACGACAAGCTGTCGGGCCTGATCGACTTCTACTTCGCCTGCAACGACTTCCTCGCCTACGACGTGGCGGTCTGCCTCAATGCCTGGTGCTTCGAGCCCGACAAGTCGTTCAACGCCACCAAGGGCCGCGCACTGCTGCAGAGCTACGAGAAAGTTCGGCCGCTCGATGCCGACGAGCGCCGCCTGCTGCCGCTGCTGGCGCGCGGCGCCGCACTACGCTTCCTGATGACGCGGCTGTACGACTGGGTGCACACGCCGCCCAACGCCCTGGTCAAGCGCAAGGACCCGCAGGAGTACCTGGCCAAGCTTCGCTTCCATCGCGGCATCACGACGATCGCGGATTACGGGCTGTGAGCCGGCCCGCGATCGAAATCTTCACCGACGGCGCTTGCAGCGGCAATCCGGGCCCCGGCGGCTGGGGCGCCATCCTGCGCATGGGCGGGCGCGAGCGCGAGCTGGCGGGCGGCGACCCCGCGACGACCAACAACCGCATGGAACTGACAGCGGCCATCATGGCGCTGGAGGCATTGAAGCGGCCCTGTACGGTGCAGCTCTACACCGACAGCGTCTACGTGAAGGACGGCGTCACCAAGTGGATTCACGGCTGGAAGAAGAACGGCTGGCGCACGTCGGACAAGAAGCCGGTGAAGAATGTCGAGCTTTGGCAACGCCTCGACGCCGCGCGCGCCCCGCACAAGGTCGACTGGCACTGGGTGAAAGGCCACAACGGCCATCCCGAGAACGAACGCGCCGATCGCCTGGCGCGTGAGGCGATAAAGAATCTGCTCTAGCTCCGCTTCGGCTGGGTCGGCACCGGCTTCTTCTCGGCGGGCTTCTCGTAGACCAAGTCGAAATTCTCGCGCGTGCCGTCGCAGGGATTGTCGCCTTCGGCCAGGCGCCAGACCTGCGACTTGCCGGAGCGCTTGAAGGTGAGCACACCCGCCACTTTGCACGGCCTGCCCTTCTCGACCGCGGCGACGCGGAACGCCACCTCGCCGCGGACGACCACCGCGCCTTGCGCGATCTTTTCGACGACGCCGTCGATCGTGGCCCAGTCACCCTCGCTGCCCGGCGCCGTGCCTTCGATGCGGCCCTTGATGAGCCACAGGTTGCCCTGCCGGCTCACCGTGACTTCACCCGGCTTGGCGCCCTTCAGCTTGGCATGGCGGCCCCAGGTGATCTTGCGGACATCGGCAAACAGCTGGGCCTCGGCATCGGAGGCGATCTCCGTGCGGTCGACCTTGGGCGCGCCGGTCGGCAACGGAGACGTGAGGCCGGTGGTAGACGCACCTTGCTGCACGGCCGGCGCCTGCATCGGCGGCGGCGCGGGATAGTACGGCGTGGCGGCCGGCTGCTGCTGAGCCTGGGCGGCGCCGGCGATCGTTGTCACCAGCAGAAAGAGAGGGAGTCGCTTCATCGGGGGGCTCTTACATCAGGGGTCGGGACAAGGCTACCGCTTACCGCCGGTCTTGCTGCCATCGGTCCTGGGGCCGGCGGGTGGCGTTGGCGTCGAGGCGGTCGGCAGCTCGCCGCGCAAGCCCGCCTCGGCCCGCCGCGATGCGCTCGAGCCCGGTGGCACCAGGCGCAGCACCATGTTGAAGTCGCTGTTGGCTTGGCCGCGATCGCCCCGCGCCAGGGCGGCGAAGCCGCGTTCGAGCAAGGCCTCCGAATGATCAGGCGCGATCTTCAAGGCGCGGCTGGCATCCTCGGTAGCGCGCACCGGATTGCCGGCATTGCGCCACGCCGCCGCGCGCAGCACCAGCAGCTCGACATCGTTGGGCCGCAGCGTCAATGCCCGGTCGAAATCGGAAATGGCGCGCGGCCAGAGTTGCATGGCGGCATAGCTCAGCGCCCGATCGAGCCACAGTTCTGCATCGTCGGTCTTAAGCTCGAGGGCACGGCTCTGCGCTTCGGCCGCCTTGTCGGCCGACCCCGCTTCCATGAAAGCCTGCCCCGCCTGCACCCACAGCTCGGCGCGCAACCCGGGACGGTCCTTGCCCATGTCGCGGGCGATCGATTCGAATTGCGCCGCCGCCTGCAGATAGCGACCGGCGCCGAACATCGCGGTCGCCACGCAGTGACGAGCCGCCAAGCTGCCGCCTTGACTGTGCCATTTCTCGGCCGCCGGCAAGGCCTTGAGTGGTTCGGCGCGCGCGAGATTCATGCATTCGGTGTAGCGGCGCAGATGATCGGGCGAGCCCTCGATCACGCCCAGCCCTTGGGCTGCCGCCGGCATCGCAGCGAGCAGCGGCAGGGGGAGGATCAGACGGGCCAACAACATCCTTGAAAAGAACCGCGCCGCGACGATCCTGACAAGATGACAGGACGTCTTTTCATTTTCGGCCTGGGCTATAGCGGCCTTGAAATCGCCAAGCTTGCCCAGGCGGCGGGATGGCGCGTCGCCGGCACCTGCCGCTCCGCCGAAAAAGCCGCGAGCCTCGCGGGCCACGGCATCGACGCGCACCGCTTCGATGGCACCACACCGCTGCCTGCCGCGGCGATCGGCGACGCCTCGCATGTCCTCGGTACCATTGCCCCGGGTGCGGGCGGCGATCCCGCGCTCCGGACCTCGGCGCATTGGCTGCGGGGCGCGCGCTGGCTGGGCTACCTCTCGACCACGGGAGTCTATGGCGACCATGGCGGCGACTGGGTCGACGAGGCGACGCCACCGCGGCCCGGCCAGGCGCGGAGCATCGAGCGTCTCGCCGCCGAACAGGCCTGGCTCGCCATCGGCGCCGAGAGCGGCGTCGCCGTCGACATCTTCCGCCTGCCCGGCATCTACGGGCCGGGCCGCAGCGCCATCGACCAGGTGCTGGCAGGCACGGCGCGGCGCATCGACAAGCCGGGCCAGGTCTTCTCGCGCATCCACGTCACGGACATCGCCGGCACGGTGCTGAGTGCGATCGACCAGGCGCGGCCGGGCGCGATCTACAACGTCGCCGACGATCTGCCGGCACCCAGCGGTGACGTCGTGGCCTTCGCCTGCGAACTGCTCGGCAAGCCCGCCCCACCGGTCATTCCCTGGGCACAGGCGGAGCCGTCCCTGAGCGCCATGGCGCGCTCGTTCTACGCCGAGAGCCGGCGCGTGCGGAACGACCGCATCAAGAAGGAGCTCGGCGTCGTGCTGCGTTATCCGACTTATCGCGAGGGATTGCGCGCCATCGCTGCCAGCCGGCCATCGGGCGGCGCTGCGACCTAGAACATTATGAGTTCAGCTGGAATCAGCTGAACTCATAGTGCCTGCTGCAACACGCAACACCGCTGCGCGCG
>VGCQ01000379.1 GCA_016870055.1 Alphaproteobacteria bacterium
GCGCCCTGCCACGCATCCGGCAGAACCCCGATCTGGTGATGAACCCCGAGAGGATCGCCGAGGCTTTCTACTACCTGCATACCCAGGACCGCTCGTGCTGGACGCACGAGCTGCAGCTCACGCCGTTTCCGACCAAGCCGAGCTACTAGAGCGACCTCACTGCGGCTCGATGCCGGCGTCCTGGAGCGCCACCTTCCAGACTCCGAGCTGCTCCTTCATATAGGCGGCAAGCTCGGCCGGGCTCGACGACCTCGGCACGAAGCCGTGCCTTTCCATTTGCTCGCGGACCGAAGGTTTGGCGAGCGCCGCCGCCATTGCCTTGTTCATCGCCGCCACGATATCGGCCGGCAGGTCGGCCGGGCCGACCAGGGCGAACCACGGGCCGATCGGGAACTTGGGCTGGCCGGCCTCGATGATCGACGGCACGTCGGGCAGCAAGGGGCTGCGCTGGTCGAACGCCGTCGACAGCGCGCGCAGCTTGCCGGCTTTGACGTGAGCGAGAACGGAGGTCGACGTGGCATTCATGAGCGGCACGCGGCCCGACAGCAGGTCGGTCATGGCATCGGGCTCCGACTTGTAACGGATCGCCTCGAGCTGGATGCCGTTGTTCTTGGCCAGCATGGCCATCGAGACGAAGGCGTAAGTGTTGCCGGTCGCGTAGTTCAACGGCTTGGGGCTCGCCTTGGCGTAGGCGATCAGCTCGCGCAACGTCGTCACCGGCAACGAAGGATGCACGACGATGAAGAAGGTGTTCTCGCCGAGAAAGGCGACCGGCGTGAAATCGGCGAGAACGTTGTAGGGCGGCTCCTTCTGCAGGTTGGGCACGACGGCGAGCGGGCTGTTGGTGCCGAACATGAAGGTGTAGCCGTCGGGCGCCGCGCGCTTGACGTCGGAGGCGGCCAGGGCGCCGTCGGCACCTGGCTTGGGAACCACGATGACCGGCTGGCCCAGCGTCTGCTCCAGCTCCTGGCCGGCGATGCGGGCCAGCGCGTCGGTCGCCGATCCGGCGCCGAAGGGGATGACGAAGCGGATCGGCTTCGAGGGATAGGCCTGCGCCGACGCCTCGATCTGCGGCAGCAACAGGATCGCGGCGAGCGCCGCGGCGACGACCTTGAGCATGACAGCCTCCCTCGCTTCCTTCTTGTTTCGATCTTGCCTCTCGGTTACGCGGTGAAGACTCTACTCGATCGACGCCTCCCGACCGACGACGAAGTGATGACCCGACAACGATACGACAGCAGCCGGCCGCGGTCGACGAACAGGCTGGCGTCGGTCGTTCACCTTTTGGCGTCGCACCGCAGCCGAAATCAGGCGTGGCGATAGCGCGTCGTCAGGCGCGCCAAATCCTGCAGCAGGTCGGATGGCATGTCGGACGGCTTGGACGAGTTGGCGCTGGCGCCGATCGAATCGACCAGGCCGCCGAACCGAGCTTCGATCGCTCGGGCGATCTGGTCGTGCCGGCCGACGGCGGCGAACAGGTGCACCACGTCGTCGGACACCTCCCTGGCCATCTGATCCCATTGGCCGGCGCGCGTCATGGCGTTGAGCTTGCGACCGAGGTCGCCCAGCCCGTGCACCTCGAACACCGGCCAGTAGGCCGGCGTCGAACCGTAGAAGGCGACGCGGTAGCGCACCCAGTCGAACATCTTGGCGACCGCGGCGTCGTCCTTGCCGGTGACGACGAAGCCGCCGCCCGAGATCTCGAAGCTCTCGCGGCTGCGACCGACCTTGGCGAGCCCGGCTTCGAGGATGGGCATGATGTTCTCGGCGAGATACTTGCGGGTGCAGAAAACATGGAGCTTCACGTCGTCGGATTCCTCGGCCGCGACCTTCAGCATTGCCGGTCCGACCGCCGCCAGGCCGAGCCGCGGCGGCGGGCCGTCGTACGGCTCCGGCACGAAGTTCGGCGTCATCAGGGTGAAACGGTAGTGTTTGCCCTCGTAAGCGAGCTTGTCGCCGCTCTTCCAGGCCGCCCAGATGGCGCGCACTGCCTGGATGTACTCACGCATGCGCGGCGCCGGCGGCGACCATGGCACCGAGAAGCGCCGCTCGTTGTGGGCGCGCACCTGGCTGCCGAGCCCGATGGTGACCCGGCTCGGCCCATAGCTCGCCGCGAGATCCCAACCGACATTGGCCACCGCCATGGGCGAGCGGGCAAAGGCTATGGCAACACCGGTGTGCAATTCGAGTCGCTGCGTCGCGGCACCGGCGACCGCCAGCGACAGGAACGGCTCGTGCCGGTTCTCCTGGGTGCTGACGCCGGCATAACCCGCCGCCTCGATCGCCTGGGCGGCAGGGCCGACGTTGCGCAGGTTCTCCTGCGGCAGGGTGGTGAAAATGCGCACCGTCTTGTGCTCCCTTTCATGGCTCGCTTGATTTACGAATACACGATGTTGTGTAGGCGTAAATCAAGCAAGCCTTTCCATGCCTCTGAACATCAGCAGCGATCACGTCAATCACCTTGCAGAGGAACTCGCAGCGCGCTTGCGGCTTACCAAGACGGAAGGGGTGAAGTTTGCTCTCGAGAACGAACTTCGTCGGCAGGACGAGCGTGTCCCTCTTCTGGAGCGCCTTCGCCCGCTACGGCAAGGGACGCGGTCATCCAGCCCAACTCAACATGGGCGACTGCTTCGCCTGCGTGGCAGCGCGCGCGCACGACATGCCGTTGCTCTTCAAAGGCGACGGCTTCAGCAAAACCGACATCGAGCCGGCCAGCTCAGCGTGATCGAAGAGCCGCCGTCAGCAGGTCGGCCATTTGCCGGCCACTCTCCCAGGGAAAAATATCGCGGACGCCGTCGACCGACAGCCAGCGCAGTTCGCCGAAGGGGGCATCCTCCTCGTAGCTGTGGCTGCCAGGATCGCCGGACCACGACGTGACCCAGTAGACATAGAACAGGATGTCGATCGCCGGCACCGGCACCTCGCCGAGCAACTGCAGCGTCTCGACCGCGACGCCGTCGCGGAATTCTTCCGAGACCTCGCGCCTGACCGCCGCTTCCCGGTAGTCGAAGCGATCGTCCTCGCGATCACGGCGTTCTATCGATCCACTGGGGAAAAAGATGTCGCTGAACGTGCCGCGGCCATCCGGCCGGCACTCCATGAGAACGCGCCGCTTGTCGTCGACCAGCAAGAAAACAACCGCTTCCCGAAGACCGTCGCGATAGAGGTAGGGATCGGCGGTCACGTCGTTCCTCCTCTTCGCCTCGAGGCGGCGGTTACTCCGCCGCCTGTTTCATCGGATCGCCGCCCGGCGGGTTGTTCGTCGGCCGCCAGCGCAGCACGGGCTTGCGCGCCGCCAGTGTCTCGTCGAGACGGCGCCGCGGCGAGAAGCGCGGGGCAGCCTTGAACTCCTCGGCCGCCGTGCCGCTCTTGGCTCGCTCGGCGAGCGAACGCAGCGTGGCGATGAACAGGTCGAGATCCTCCTTGGCCTGGCTTTCGGTCGGCTCGATCAGGAGCGCGCCGTGCACGACCAGAGGGAAATACATGGTCATGGGATGGTAGCCCTCGTCGATCATCGCCTTGGCGAAGTCGAGGGTGCTGACGCCGGTATCCTTGAGGAAGGAATCGTCGAACAGCGCCTCGTGCATGCACGGGCCCGCGAAGGCCGGCGTCATGACGTCCTTCAGCGAGGCCATGACGTAGTTGGCCGACAGGACGGCGTCCTCGGCCGCCTGCTTCAAGCCGTCGGCCCCATGGCTCATGATGTAGGACAACGCGCGGGTAAACATGCCCATCTGGCCGTGGAAGGCTTTCAGCCGTCCCAGCGGCTTGCCATCGACAGCGGCGCCATCCTCGGCAACCCGCCATGTCTTGCCGTCGTTCACGATCCAGGGATAAGGCGCGTAGGGTGCCAGCGCCGCCGACAACACCACCGGCCCCGCGCCCGGCCCGCCGCCGCCGTGCGGCGTCGAGAAGGTCTTGTGCAGGTTGATATGCATGCAGTCGACACCGAGATCGCCCGGTCGCACGCGGCCGACGATGGCGTTGAAGTTGGCGCCGTCGCAATAGAAGAAGGCGCCGGCCGCGTGCACCGCTTTCGAGATCTCGACGATCTCGTTCTCGAACAGCCCGCAGGTATTGGGGTTGGTGAGCATGATGGCGGCGACATCGGGACCCAATGCCGCCTTCAGCGCCGCAAGATCGACGCGGCCGCGGTCGTTGGCGGGGATCGGCTTGACGGTGAAGCCGAGCGCCGCCGCCGTGGCGGGGTTGGTGCCGTGCGCCGATTCCGGCGCCAGCACGACCTTGCGCTGGGCGCGCTCGCCGCGCGCTTCGAGGGCGGCGGCAATCGCCATCATGCCGCACATCTCGCCATGCGCGCCGGCGGCCGGCGACATCGCCACCGCCGGCATGCCGGTCAGGGTCTTCAGCCAATGCGCCAATCGATCGATCAGCTCCAGCGCCCCCTGCACGGTCGAAACCGGCTGCAGGGGATGCAGGTCGCCGATGCCGGGCAGGCGCGCCACCTTCTCGTTGAGCCGCGGATTGTGCTTCATGGTGCACGAGCCCAGCGGATAGACGCCCATGTCGATGGCGTAGTTCTTCTGGCTGAGCCGCGTGTAGTGCTGCACGACCTGCGGCTCACTCAGGCCCGGCAACCCGATCTCGCCCGAGCGACGCAAGCCGGCCAGGCGGTCCTTGACCTTGGGCGGCTCCGGCAGGTCGACACCGCAGCGGCCGGGCTGGCCCAT
>VGCQ01000380.1 GCA_016870055.1 Alphaproteobacteria bacterium
CTTCATCACCCGTATTGACTACAGCGACCGCCGCGGCGAGTTGTTCAAGCGCCAGACCATGAGCAATCTGGTCAATGTCGAGGGCGGCATCTGGCGGGCCAATACGGCGCGCATGGAGAATATGCGCGAGAACACCGCCACCGTCATCGAAGTGGGTGAGCGCCAGTTCGCCGATGCTGCCGTGCCGGAGCGCATGTTCGTCGAGCGCTATCTGACGTCGCAGGAGCACATGCGGTAGAGCCCAGTCAACCGTCCGACGCGCAGGGGGGCGCCATGGACAAGTTCGTCGAAAATTTCCTGACTTTTGGGGCGCGGCGGCCGTGGATTGCCGCCGCGATTGTCCTGGTCGCTTCCGTGATCGCCGCGTATGGCGCCATCCAGATCAAGATCGACACCAGCTACGACCGCCTGATCAGCGATACCGATCCCGGCTGGCCGGACTATCAGCGCACCGTCCGTGAGTTCGGCTCCGACAGTACCACGATCATCTTCCTGCGTGACTCCAACCTGTTCACGCCGGAAAAGCTGACGCTTCTTGACGATCTTGCCGTGCAACTCAAAAGCGTGCCCGGCATCGAGCGCGTCGACAGCTTGTTCACGGCGCTAAGCATCCGCGATGTCGAAGGCCAGATCGAGGCGCGGCCGTTGATGGATATCGTCCCGGACACTGCCGAGGATGCGGCCAAGGCGCGGGAGGACGCGCTCTACAGCCCGCTCATCCGCCGCAACCTGGTGTCGCCGGACGGGCGGACGACGGCGGTCACGCTGACCGCCAACCGGGCGAACAAGGACCCGGAGTTCACACGAGCGCAGCACGCGGAGATCGAGAAGCGGCTCGATGCCGTGCGCGGCAAGTTCGAGCGCGTTTTCCAGATCGGCCCGCCTCGCCTGAACGTCGAGATCGAGCGCGGGATGGTCAAGGACATCGCCATCCTCATGCCGCTGTCGACCGCGCTGCTCATCGGCACCGTCCTCTATTTCCTGCGTACCTGGATGGCCAGCATCGTGCCACTGGTCACCGCGGGCATCAGCATCCTGTGGACCTTCGGTTACATGGGTTGGACAGGCACGCCGCTGACGCTGCTTACGGCGCTGGTGCCTTCGCTCAATATCGTCATCGGCTCGGCCGAGGATACGCACATGATGGCGGCGTATCTCCGCCGGGTGGCCGAGCAGAAGAAGCCGGATCGGCAGGAGGCGATCCGCTACATGGCGAAGCACATCGGCATCGCCATCTTTCTGACGTCCTCGACGACCTCGATCGGGTTCCTGACCGACGCCCTCCACGACGTTCCCCTGGTGGTCGATTTCGGATTGACCGCGGCATTCGCGCTCACGGCCAATTTCTTCGCCACGACGCTTCTCATGCCGTTGATGCTGCTGTTGATCGGCCCGACATCGTCGAAACTGCCGCCGATGGGCGAGGCGCCGACGGGGCGGATCGGCACGGCCGTCGCCTGGGTGGAGAGCTTCGGCCGCCGGCGCCAGAAGGAGGTGCTCATCGGCACCGGCGTGATCGTCGCGTTCTTCGCGTTCTTCGCCTTGCAGATCAAGGTTAGCAACGACCCCTTGTCCTATTTCCCGGACTCCAGCTCGCTCGTCCAGGACGCCAAGGCGCTGCAGAAGGATCTCGCAGGGATGCAGGTCTTTTACGTCACGCTCGAGGCGGACGAGAGCGAGGCGTTCAAGGATCCAAAGCATCTCAAGACGGTCGAGGCCGTGCAGCAGGTCATGCGGCGTCAGGAGCTCTACGATCTCAGCGTCTCGCTCGCCGATCACGTCGCCATGGTCAACCGCGAGATGAACGGCGGCAAGGCCGAGGCCTTCCGGGTGCCGGATACGAGGGACCTCGTCGAGCAGTATCTGCTGTTCTTCAAGCGCACGGACATCGAGCGCTATGTCAGCCCTGACTACCGCCGGACGAACATCGTCATCCGGCACAGCATCTCGGATTCGAGCCTGTTCAACGAACGGACCCGCGCTTTCGTTGCCGAGGCGGAGAAAGCACTGACCCCCGGCGTTCGCATGCGGCTGTCCGGCGAGAATCTGATGATCAACCGAACCGCTGAGGGGCTGATCACCAATCAGGTGGATTCGCTGCTCTGGGTGATCGGCACCATCTTCATCCTTATGGCACTGCTCTATCAGTCGATCACGGCCGGCGTCATATCGATGATTCCCAACGTCATCCCGACCGCTCTGTGCTTCGGGGTGATGGGCCTCCTTGGCATTCCTCTCAACCCCGGCACCGTTTCGGTCGCGGCCGTGGCGCTGGGCATCGCCATCGACGACACGATCCACTTCTTCAGCCGTTATCTCGACGAGTGCAAGCACGAGCCGGATGCCGACAAGGCGGTACGCAATACGATGTGGTCGGAGGCGGTGCCCGTGGTCACGACCACGATCGCCCTTTCGCTCGGCTTCGGCATCCTCATGCTGTCCAACTTCACCATCGTCGTTCAGTACGGCTTCCTGGCCGCCCTTACCATGGTGATCGCCCTGGCCTGCGACCTGTTCCTGACGCCGGTTCTAGTGCGGAATTTCCGACTGGTCAGCATCTGGGACGTCGCGGCGCTCAAGGTACGCCACGATGTCCTGCGTAACAGCCCGCTCTTCCTCGACATGAAGCCGGCACAGATCAAGAAGGCGATGCTGCTCTCGTCGATGACCCGCTACAAAGCGGGCGAGCAGATCTTCAGCCAGGGCTCGCGTGGCGACAGCCTCTACGTCGTGCTGGACGGCCAGATCGACGTCATCCGCGTTGAAGGGGGGCAAGCCCGCAACCTGGCGCGGCTTGGACCGGGCGAGGTCTTCGGCGAGGTCGGTTTCGTCAAGTCGACCGAGCGTACAGCGAGCATCCGCGCCATCAGCGATGTGGAACTGCTGGCACTCAACGCGGAAACGACACGCCGCGCGCTCCGTTTGCATCCCTTCATCGCCGCCAAGCTCAACCTCAACATCAGCCGCATTCTCGGCAGCCGGCTGGCAGCGACATTGGCAGCGCGGTGATCCCTCAGGCGCTCTCTCGTATTGCGGGTGGTCTCCTGGCCGGGGTGGCCCTGGCTGGGCCAGGACTGCTGCTCGCCCAGGAAAGCCCGGGGGGGCAACTGCTGAACAACGCGAGCTACACGGTCGAGGCCTACGGTGCCGCCTTTCGCAAGAGCTATCCGGATGCGTCGCGCCGTATCGATGACAAGGCCCTGGAGTCCTGGAACCGCTTTCAGGCGGAATCGAAGACCGGGCTCGGCCGAGACGTGGATTTCAGCTTCAAGGGTTACGGCGTTATATCCACGCAGGAGGATGAGCGCCGCGGCGTGTTTTCCGACCCGGGTTACCGCAGCGAACGGCCGCGTTTCGTCGATGTGAGCGAAGCCAAGTTCCGCTGGGCACAGGAAGGATTCGACGCCTCCGCCGGCAAGATTCTGCACAACGTCGGGCTCAGCAACCTGTATTCGCCGGCCAACCGCTTCAACAATGCCGATGCCTCGAATCCGATGCACCCCATCGAGACGGGTGTCTGGTCGGCTCGCGCTGACATCTTCGTCGGCGACGACACGCTGGCGGCCGCGGTGATCCCCTGGCAAGATCGGACCGGCGCGCCACCGCGCAGCTCGCGCTGGTTCGGTACCACCGGCAGCTACAACTTCTCCACCATCGATACGAATTTGCTCGGCCTCGGCTCGAATGCCACGCTGGATATCCGGGATGAGTTTGCTCGGACCAAGCCCGGCAACTATGGCTATTTCGCCCACTACAGGGGCTCCCGCCCGGGCGTCGACTTTTTCGGCCTGGCGCACATCGGCCCGTCGATCTACCCGGTGCTGCGCCGCGAGAGGGCCGGCTCGACCCGCTTCATCGCCGAGACCCCACGGGCTTTCACGGCGGCTGGTGGCCTGTCGACGACGCAAGGATCATGGAGCTACTACGGCGAGGCATCGTTTCAGAACACCTACGACCGGAAAGACCAGGACTTCGCCAAGTATGTGATCGGCGCCTCATACCGCGAGACTGAATGGGCCGAAGCTCTCGGTCTTGAGGAGATCATGCCCATTGTCGAATACGCCGGCGAGGGTATCTTCGGCCGGCAGGCGGGGGAGCTCTACGTTGCGGATTCACGTGGGGCGCGGCCGGGCCGGAAGACAATCTTGGCCCGCCTCTCGTTGCGCCAGACCGATAGGTTGAGCTACGCCGTCGGGGGATCGCGCAATCTCGAGGCCCGGGATTTTGGCTGGTCGGCGGGCGTCGAATACAAGCTGACGGACAGCTTGAAGCTGCGTGGCGATGCCCGACTGTTCAGCGGTCGCGACAACACCGAATTCGGGCGGTGGGCGCGAAACGACCATGTAGAAATCGGCGTGGTCTACAAGTTTTAGCCGCCGCTGTTGTTGCCGGCTGTTCCCGCGGGGCGCCGGGCAGGTGTGAGCTTGGCCCGTAAGGCCAAGAAACTGGTCCTGCCGTTGGGCCATCACGCCGCCTTTCGATGGTAGTAGCGCAGGAGCCCGCCCAATCGCTCGTGACGCCGCACGGGTCCCTCGCGCTGCCGATCCCGCGCCCGTGAGAACAGCAGAACGTTGCTGTGTGTACCGAGAATTATATCCGGGCATATTGATGATGCAGACCACCGAGCACTGGCTGGGAGAAGATCGTCCCAAACGCTTTTATAGGCCGGAGGATCGGACAGTCCT
>VGCQ01000381.1 GCA_016870055.1 Alphaproteobacteria bacterium
CATGAATGCGCGCGCCGACAATCCCGGCCCGGGCGTCGCCGCGGCGCGGTGCCTGGCCGAATCCGACCGCTACCAGGTGCGCCTGATCGGGCTCGCCTACGATGCGCTCGATCCCGGCCTTTACCTCGACGGCCTGTTCGACGCCACCTACCTGCTGCCCTATCCGGCGGCGGGCGAGGAGGCGTTCTTCGAGCGTCTCGCCGCCGTGCAGGCGGCCGAGAAGATCGATGTCCTGATCCCCTGCCTCGACGCCGAGATCCCGGTCTGCATCGCGCTCGCCGACCGGCTCGCCGAGATCGGCATCCGCACCTTCCTGCCCGACCAGGCGCAGTTCTCGCTGCGCGCCAAGGATCGGCTGATGGAGGCCGCCCAACTGGCCGCAGTCGCCGTGCCCGAGACCCAGCGCGTGTCGAGCCCGTCCTTCTTCGACCGCTGCACCGGCGAAGGCTGGACCTGGCCGATGGTCGTGAAGGGCGTGTTCTACGATGCCGTGGTGGCGCACGACGCCCGCCAGGCGTCGGCCGCCTGGCACCGCCTGGCCGCGCAATGGGGCCATCCCGTGCTGGTACAGCGCCATGTCCCGGGCGAGGAGACCAACCTCGTGGCGGTGGGCGACGGCGCGGGCGGCATGCTGGGTGCGGTGATGATGAAGAAGCGGGCGCTCACCGACAAAGGCAAGGCATGGGCCGGCGTGTGCGTGCACGACGAGGCCGTGCTCGACGCCTCGCGGCGGCTGCTGTCGACGTTGAAATGGCGCGGCCCCTGCGAGATCGAGGGCATCCGCGACCGCACCGGCGCCTGGCGTCTGCTCGAGATCAATCCGCGCTTTCCCGCGTGGATCTACTTCGCGCACGGCGTCGGCTGCAATCTGCCGCAGGCTCTGCTCGACATGGCGCTCGGCCGTCCGGTCCAGCCGCTGCCCGAACCGCGCGTCGGCTCGATGTTCATCCGTTACGCCCAGGAGGTCGTGCTGCCGATGTCGGCCTTCGCGGCCGTCGTGACCGGCGGTGGACGGCCGCAATTCGAAGAGGTGCAGGCATGAGTGTCATCCGCAAGCCCTGGGTGAGGCCGGTCTTCACCAGCCATCGTACGGGCACCAACAAGTTCGGCATGGCCCGCCAGCGCTTCTGGCGCTCCGACATCGATGGCGTCGCGGTCGAGGATCTGGTGGCCGAGCACGGCTCGCCCTTGTTCGTGATCTCCGAGCGCCGCTTGCGCGACAATGTGCGGCGCCTGCTGCGCTCCTTCCGCACTCGCTATCCGCGCGTGCGCTACGGCTGGTCGTACAAGACCAACTATCTCAACGCGGTCTGCGCCACGCTGCATCAGGAAGGCGCTTGGGCCGAGGTCGTGTCCGACTTCGAGTACGACAAGGCGCGGGCCTTGGGCGTGCCGGGCTCGCACATCATCTTCAACGGTCCGTACAAGCCGCGGCCGGCGCTGGAGAAGGCGGCGCGCGAGGGCGCGCTGATCCATCTCGACAATCTCGACGAGCTGTTCGTGCTGGAGGACGTGGCGCGCCAGGTCGGCAAGGTCGTGCCCTGTGCGCTCAGGCTCAACTTCGACACCGGCTACGCCGAGCCGTGGAGCCGCTTCGGCTTCAATGTCGAATCCGGCGCCGCCCACGATGCGGCCCGCCGCATCGCCGCGGCCGGCGTGCTGAAGCTTACCGGCCTGCACAGCCACATCGGCACCTTCGTGCTCGATCCGCGGGCCTACGCCGCCCAGATCAAGGTCATGGCGCAGTTCATGGACTTCGCCGAGCGCGAGACCGGTGCCGCCATCGACTATCTCGACATCGGCGGCGGCTTTGCGTCGCGCAACGCCCTGCAGGGCGTCTATCTCCCGACCGACCAGGCGGTGACGTCGATCGATCAGTACGCCGAGACCATCACCCAGGCGATGGCCGAGGCGGTGCGCGGCCGCAAGAACTGGCCGTGGCTGGTGCTCGAATCGGGCCGTGCGGTGGTCGACGACGCGGGCTCGCTGATCACCTCGGTGGTCGGCTCCAAGCGCCTGCCCGACAGCCGCAAGGCGCTGATTCTCGATGCCGGCGTCAACCTGATGTTCACCGCCTACTGGTACAATCACGAGTGCCAGCCGACGCGGGCGATCGACGGCATCGCCGAGGAGACGGTGCTGTACGGCCCGCTGTGCATGAACATCGACGTCATGCGCAGCTCGGTCTGGCTGCCGCCGATGGGACCGGGCGATCGCCTCGTGTTCAATCCGGTCGGCGCCTACAACAACACGCAGTGGCAGGAGTTCATCCAGTACCGGCCGGCCATCGTCATGGTGCAGGAGAGCGGCACGGTGAGCGAGATCCGCCGCCGCGACACGCTCGCCACCATGCTCGAGCCCGAGCGGCTGCCGGCCGCGCTCGCCACGCCGTTTCCCGACGGCCTGCCCGAGTAGCGCGATGATGGCGTCGCTGCCGGGCCGGGCGGCTCGGCTCGCCGGGCCCTATCTCAGGGCCTATGCCGGCGTGCTGTTCTGCCGCCATGAGCTCGCCGGGCTGGTCATCCTGGCCGTCACCTTCGTGCGACCGGAAGCCGGCGCGTGCGGCTTGATCGCCGCGCTGGCCGCGCGTGCTGTCGCCCGCCGGTTCGGCCATGTCGACGCCGAGCAACCGCCGGAAATCTGCAACGGCCTGCTGGTTGGCCTGGCGATCGGTGCGACCTGGTCGCTGTCGCCGCTGACCGTGGGGCTGTCGGCTGTCGCCGGTCTTCTGGCGGCGCTGGCCACGCCCGTGCTGGCCGCCTGGCTGTGGCGCCTGGGGCGCCTGCCGGCGATGAGCGCGGGCTTCGTGCTGGTCACCTGGCTGGTGGCGCTGGTCTCGCGCGACGTGGCGTTTCTCGAACCCGCCACCACGTCGATCTATCCGGGCATGGCGCCGGTCTGGCTGGGCGCCTTCTTCACCAGCCTCGGCTGGTTTCTGTTCACGCCCCATCCGGTTGCCGGCATGGCGATGTTCGCGGCTTTGCTGGTCTCGTCGCGCTACCTGGCAGTGCTGGCCGTGGCCGGCTACGCCGTGGGCACTCTGGCGCTGAGCGTGCTGGGTTCGGCCGTGCAGCCGAGCATCGCGGGATTCAACTTCATGCTGGCCGCCATGGGTGTCGGCGGACTGTTCGCCTTTCCCGATCGCACGAGCTTCCTGTGGGGGCTGTTCGCTGCGCTGACGGCGGCGTTGCTCAGCATGGCGCTGCACGGGCCGTTCGGCAGTGTCGGCTTGCCGCCTTTGGCCACGCCGTTCCTGCTGGCCAGCTGGCTGGTGCTGGCCGGTCTCTCCCTGCGGGTCGCCGGCGGCGCGCCGTTCCTGCTGCTCGAGCGGCCGACGCTGCCCGAACGCAGCCTGCTCGCCGCGCGGCTCGCCCGCGCACGCCTTGCCGAGCCGGGCAGCTACCCCGTCGCGGTGCCGTTCTTCGGCGCCTGGCAGGTGTCGCAGGGCATCGACGGCGCCCACACCCATCGCGGGCCGTGGCGGCACGCCTTCGACTTCATCGTGGTCGACGAGAGCGGCCGGTCGCATCGCAGCGATGGCCGCGCGCTGGAAGACTACTTCGCCTTCGGCGCACCGGCGCTGGCGCCGATATCGGGCCAAGTCTGGCGCTGCGAGGCGTCGTTGCCCGACAATCCGCCGGGCAAGTTCGACACCCGCGCCGGTCGCAACTTCGGCAATCATGTGCTGCTGCGCGCCGGTGACGGCGCATTCGTGCTGCTCACCCATCTGCGGCAGGGCAGCCTGCTGGTCAGACCGGGCGATTGGGTCGAGGCGGGCCAGGCGATCGCCGCCTGCGGCAATTCCGGCCGCTCGGGCCAGCCGCACCTTCATCTGCATGTGCAGGCGACCGACGATCTCGGTGCGCCGACCCGTCCGCTGCATTTGCGCAGCGTCCTGGTGCAATGCGCCGGCGAGACGGCCACCACCTATCGGCTGTCGGCTCGCCCGGCGGTCGGCGAGACCGTGAGCGGTGCGCTCGGCGATCGGCCCTTCGCCGAAGCGGCGCATCTGCCGATCGGTCGCACGATGGCCTTCGTCGATCCGCTGGCGCATCGCCATTCGCTGCGTATCGAGCTGACATTGACCGGCCAGTCGCGGCTTGTCGGGGCAGGTGCATCGGCGGCCTTCGAGGAGCGGGCCGACGTGCTCGCCTTCTACGATCGCCAGGGTGGACGCGACGCGCTGCTCGACACCTGGCTGCTGGCGCTCGGCCTGACGCCGATCGCCGGTGCGGCGGAGCGGTGGACCGATGCGCCGGCCGTGCCGCTGGCGCTGCTGCCGCCGCTGCAGCGCCTGCTGATCGCCGTGCTGCGGCCGTTCGGCGCGAGCTTCGACAGCCGCTACGAACGAGTGGCTGACCCGACCGGCCGCGGCTGGCTACAATCCGGCCACCACCGGCTGGTCTTGGCGCCCGGCCTCGCGATCGAGGCCGTCACGGAAGCCCGCATCGACCCCGCGCTCGGCTGTCGCGCCCTGACGTTGACCGCCGGCAGGCGCCAACGGCGATTTGCCCTGGTCGAGGCCGGCGTCGTGGGCGACGTCGGCCTGCCGGCCCGCCACCTCTCGCTGGTTACCCCGCCGACGCCGGCTGAGGGCCTGCGCCACGCCGCCTGAACGTGCGTGTGCTCGTTCAGGGGAAGAACATCAAGGTGATCAGCAC
>VGCQ01000382.1 GCA_016870055.1 Alphaproteobacteria bacterium
CCTGCTGCACCGGCTGGCCAGCCGACGCCGCTCAGCCCGGCCGCCGCCGACTCCGCGCCGCCGCCGCGCTTCATCTGGCCGCTCAACGGCAAGATCCTGGCACCCTACGGCACCGCGGCCGGCGGCCAGAAGAACGACGGCATCGACATCGCCGCCACGACCGGCGCGCCGATCAAGGCGGCCGACGGCGGCACCGTGATCTATGCCGGCAGCGATGTCGCCCATCTCGGCAATCTCCTCTTGGTGCAGCACGGCGGCGGCTACATCACCGCCTACGGCAACAACGAGGAGCTGTTGGTCAAGAAGGGCGACGCGGTGAAGAAGGGCCAGGTCATCGCCAAGGCCGGCAGCTCGGGCGGCGCACAGAGCCCGCGCCTGCATTTCGAGGTCCGCCGCGGCGGCAGCCGCACGGTCGATCCGATGACGGTGCTGCCGCCGCAGTGATGTTTTGGCGGCACGGCTGGACTATGGCACGTGCTGCACCGTGGTCACCCAGCTCGGGGAGGCGAGTCCGATCCAGGTATTGATATCCTGGTCGAGAACCACGACATCGCCACCGGTCATGCGGTGCGCCACGATCTTGATGTGCGCCGGGTACCAGTCGTCGCCACCGAAAAGGCCCTCGGGGAACAGGAAGCCGGGGCCTTTGGTCAACACGACCTTGCGATTGTTGGGGATGTCGATCCCGTCGGCGGCGATGACGGTGGTCCGGGTCGAGCCCGCCGGAAATCCCGTATATCCGCCGACCAGGGGATCATCGACCGAGATGAGCTCGCGGTATTCGTTGATCGTCACCTGCTTGCCGCCGAGCGTGATATAGACCCAGTCGACCGTGCCGGCGAACCATCGTGTGCCGGTCTCGATCGTGATCTCGTAGCTGTCGATGTTGCCGGAGAAGCCCGGCGCCGACAGGAAGGGGTGATCCTTGTCGATGACGGCGTCGAGGTCGTCCTTGTCGTAGATCTTCACGCCTTGCACCCACAGGCGGATCTGCTTGATCGTCCACGGCGTCGTAATCTCGGCCGGGTTGCCGTTGCCGATTGCGATCATCTGCACGTCGCTGCGGAAGATGCGCGTATGTCCCAGGGCGTAGGGATCGCGCGCGCCCGGCTGACGGTCGTCGATGACCGGGTCGGACAGCCGGAAACTCAGGCCGTCGCCCAGTTTCACCCACATCGGGTCGTTGTTGTTCTTGGATTTGGAATCCGTCGTCACCTCGACGAGGACGTCTGACCATCCGATGGTCGACGCCGTATAGTCGCACATCAGGCCCTTGGCCATGTCCATCACGCACTGGTGCCGTGTGTCGCCGGCGCAGGCTGCGCAGTTCCCGTTCGGAATGTTGTAGACGCCGTACGCGCCGCCGCAGGTCTTGCACGGGGTTCCCTCGCCGGCATACTCGTCCGGCGCGTCGAAGAGATGGTAAAGCTCGTGCTCGATGGTTTCATTTCACCTGGGAATCTTGAAGCCCGAGTTTGCGAAGACCGTGAGGGTGTCGAGCTTCGGTGAGCCCGTCGCGAGAATCCTGTAGATCTTGTCCATGCGGCCGCCCGTGGCGCCATCCCTGACAGTGGTGCTCACCCGCCAGTGACGGTCGACGCCGAGGACGTCGATGGCGAGAGGTTCGCTGGCCGGGATGCTGACGTTGGTGCCGAGCCCGCCCTTGTTGAGCCAGTCTCGGACGAACGACTGGTCGCGCGCATTCAGCGCCGTCTTCACGTCCTCTTCGTAGGTCGCCTTGAACTGTCGCAGCCGCGTCGACATGGTGATCGCGCCGCGTTGGGGCATGGCGAAGGCGAACCAGTTCGTCGGGAAGTTCGATACGAACACCAGCCCGGCGCCGGCCGCTCCGGTGTTGGCCTGCAGCGCGAGCCGCAGGCTCTCGACGCCGGCCCACGTCGCCGGAAAGCTCTTGCCGCCGACCGTCACTTTCGCCACCGCCGGAAGCACCCAGTAGCTGCAGCCGTCGTTTTCCTCGTCGTTGGGATCGTAGTCGAAGGCGACGTCGATGCCGGCGTCGAAGATCTGGCTGACGATCTGGAGGTTGAGGTCGTCGGGATAGGTGAGAAGGCTGCCCTTGGCGGTGGCCGGCACGCCGGCGCCCACGTGGATGATCGACGAGGCGATGTCGAACCCGGTGACCTGGTAGGCGGCGGCGCTACCCGGCAACGTGAAACGATCGCCGGTCCGAGGCAGCGTCTGGCCGCCGGTGATGGCGAACGAAGTCGCAGTAGCGGGCACGTCGTACGCTGTCACCCAGTTTACGGGGCGAAATTGCGGGGCGTTCGACTGGACGCGCTGCAGGCCGTCCAGCACCCTCTGCGCCGCGGCAAGCCGGTCCGCCGGGCTGAAAGTCGGCCCAAGGCGCGGCGTATCGATCGGCGCGAGCACCGCCCCCACCGAGATCGCCGCCGGCGTCTCCGGTCGGACGTGGATGGTTTGCGTCGTGGGGTTCCAGGAGGTGACGGTGAACACGTACTGGACGATCGAGAACCTGTCGCCCGGCTGCGGGTCGTCGGAGCCGCCCGTGAGCTGGAGCGCATCGGCGCCGGCGGCTGCGGCCGCCTTGACGGTCCAGCCCCTGGGTACGAAGCCGGCGTCCTTGGTGGACTGCACGAAGACGATCCCGAGAGCGTATTTGCCGCGCATCGCCACCTTGGGATCGACCTCGACGAGTGCGCGAACGTGCGCGCGCAGGTCGGGGGCAAGCAACTTCTCCCGCATGCCGGCCGGGAGCACAGCCATCGCGCTGCAGAGCCGGTTCGCCACGCCGTCGTCGCCGAAATGGTCGAGCAGGCGATCCTCCAGCGCCGTATATTTCGTTCCGGTGAGGGGCTCGATGCTCTCGGTTGCAGCGCCTTCGACAGGGCCGAGCAGAGCCCGCAACATGTGCGGTGCGACGCGCTGGACGGACGGCGGCGAGTTGATCAGCGAGTCTCCCCAACTCGCTCCCTGATGCGTGGTGTCTGCCAAGACGGTTTGGTAGGCGGGGGAATAGTAGTAGTTCCACGCCTCGGCGATGCGTTGCTGCGCGGGCGGCAGGAGCGCGATTTCCTGCGGCGAGAGCGCACGGCCATAGGCCGACGTGATGTAGCTGCTCCCGCCGGCCTCGGTGATCTGCTCGGCAGTGGCTATCCCCTCGAGATGCAGGTTGTCAGCGTTGCCGAAGACGACGATGCCCAGGTCCTCGAGGGCGAGCCGTGCGGCTGTCGGGCTTTGCTGGCCTGCCGACGACAGGAAGAAGATCGTTCGCGTTAGGACCAGGGTCGAGAAATCCGTCCAGTCGCCCGGCACGCTCGTGGCGATCGGCCGGACCCGGGCTGCGTAGGTTCCCGGCTCGGCGCCCCCTGGGAGCGCCATGCCGAGCCCCGCGAAGCCCGGGCTGACGAATACCGGATCGAGGCGGTCGGTACCGCGGTAAAGCTCGATGTCGTAGGTCGTGGCGTACGTCATTGCCGGCCATGACAGCAGCAACTTTCCCCGCTCGTGGACGAACGAGATGTCGGCCGTCTGGGCCGGCAGGACCTGGACGGCCGCGCCCACGCTTCTGAAGTAGAGGTTGGTCCTCGACTGGCGCACCGTCATGATCTGGATGTCGTTGTTTCCGGCCACCGTCCAGTGGGGCGGCACCAGCCACTGAAAATCCAGGAAGTCGAGGTTGGTGGGTTCGCGCTGGTAGATCAGGACGTACTTGCCGTTGATCATGACCCAGTAGGGACTGTAGGGCTTGCCCCGGCTATCCGGCACGCAGGCGCTGTTGAAGGTCAGGGTGACCATACGTGGCTGGTCGAGGTAAAGGTTGAATCGCATCCAGCCGTTGGGGACGAGGCCCCAGGCGGTCAGCTTCGGGTCGTATGAGGCGCCGTCATGGTAGGTCATCGACATGAGGCTGGTCGGAACGGGTGAGGGTGTCTGGAGATCGACGCTGGTGGCAGCCATCGCCCGGGGTCGGATGCCGACGATGTCCAGCGACCAGAAGGTTGCGCGCGTCGAAGCGCCGCGATCCATGCTGAGCGTCAACTCGTTCTTGGTGCCGAGCCAGTGGTCCGGGATGTAGAAAGTATAGGTCTCGAAGGTCACCCGATGAGGGTCGAACCCGGTGAACAGCGTGTAGTTCCCGTTGACCGTCATCGTTATCGGATTGTTTGTCCGCCCTCCGGACTCCATGCAGCACATGACGAAGCTCAACCGGATGGCTTGCACCTCGGGAAGCGTCAGCCCGAAATTCACGTAGGCGTGCTGGCCCTGGAACTGCCAGCCGGTCCACTGGGGGGCGTAGATGAACGACTCCTTGGCGTCGATGCGCAGGTTCTGCGACGCGACCGGATTCGGCACTTTGAAATTGATGCCTTGTTGCGGAATGAGCTGGGGCATTGGGATCTCCTTCCCGCTGGAAGTGCCGCCGCGATTGCGACGAGCCGGGCCGTGGATCCCGCTCGCCCCGCAAGTATCCGGATGATCGACTATAGTGACGGTTGCTTACGGCATGGTGTCGCCTGCAACCTGTTAGAGCCGCCCACCCTAGCTGACACGTATACTGTCGGTTGTCGAGGGCGATTGCCGACGGACCGAGGCGCTCAGACGACCTTGCCGTCGATCTTGTATTGGCCCTTGCGGTCCTCGACTTCGAGCACCCAGACGTCGGGA
>VGCQ01000383.1 GCA_016870055.1 Alphaproteobacteria bacterium
ACGCCGGAGTAAAAATGCATCGTCTGGCCGGAGTAAAAATGCATCACGGCTGACGGCAGGAAGGCCCCCCGCGGGGGGCCTTCCTGCGCCCTCGTTTATCCCTCGGATGGACTGTCGGGTAGGTCGGGTTGGGCTTGGATCGTGGCGGAACCTTGGCAAATCCGGGATCGGATGTTGGCCGCAGGTTACGAGCGGTTACGGCGGGCCGCGCGATCGGCGGAAAGTCATCCGGGGCATTTCGTCCGGGATGCCGTCTTCGCTAAAATACCGGTTGCTACTGCAAAATTTGGCGCTAACTTTGTTCGGCCAACGGCGATTGCAACGATTGGCGAAAATGCTGGAGAGGAAACCCCATGGCGTCAATTCGTCGTCGTTCCGTTCTTGCCGGTGCCGTCGGCCTCATGGCCGCGCCGCTCGCAGCCCGCGCCCAGGCGGCAAAGCCTCGGCTTACCGTGATTTCCCAGTGGTCAGCCGGCAGCGACGGCGCCGCGATCACCGCGCTCGGCAAGAAGTTCGAGGAACGCGGCGGCGTTTGGCAGCACTCGCCCGTCCCCGGCTTCACGACCGACATGATGAACAAGCTGCGCGCGCAGATCATCGCCGGCGACCCGCCTGCCTGCTCCCAGCTCAAGGGCCCCGAGATCGCGGCTTGGTCCAAGATCGCGCCCACGGTGAATCTCGACGCGATCGTGGCCGCGGCCGGCTACGAGAAGGTCGTGGCGCCCGATCTCGCGCGGCTGCACAAGCCGGGCGGAAAATGGTCGGCCCTGCCTCTGCAGGTGTACCGCACGAACACGCTGTTCCTGTCCAAGCGCGCCATGGACAAGGCCAAGGCGGACAAGATCCCGACCACCTGGGCCCAGTTCAACGAACTCGCCGAGAAGATGAAGGCCGCCGGCGTCGCCCATCCGGTCGCCAACGGCGGAACCCGCGCGGATGACGGGCAGAAGTTCGAGGCGGTCCTCGCGGGCCTCAACCCCGCCGTCTACCGCAAGGCGATCATGGAACTCGACGAGAAGGCGCTCGGCGGCCCGGAAGTCCGGGCGGCCTTCGCGCAGCTTCGCAAGATCGCCGACTGGATGGACCCCAACACCGCCGCGCAGCATTTCTCGGTCTTCCTGCCGCGCTTCGTGGCCGGCGAGATGGGCATGCTGATCCAGGGCGGCTGGGCCCAGGGCGTTCTGCTCAATGGCGGCTTCAAGCTCGACGATTTCATCATCGCGCCGGGGCCGACCGAAAACGGCAAGCCGGTCTTCGTGCTCAACGCCGACGCCTTCATCTTCTGGCAGAGCAAGCAGGCCGACCTCCAGGCGGGCCAGAAGCTCATGGCCGAGCTGGTGATGATGCCCGAAAACCAGACTATGTACTCGCAGATCACCGGCTCGATCCCGGTGCGCACCGACGTCGATCTCTCCGGCGCAGGCTGGTCGGCCGGTCAGGTCGAGGCGGCGCGCACGCTCAAGGAGGCCGTCGCCGTCAACCAGTCCGTCCTCAGCCTCGCGCACAACATGGCGCAGGAGAACGGAATGACCGCGGCGATGATCGACGTGCTGACCGAGTTCGTGAAGAACAAGGCCATCACGCCCGATCAGGCCGTCAAGCGTCTCGTCGAGGCCGTGGCAAGCGCGCGTTGACCGTCGACGTCCCCTCCCCGGCAGCCGGGCCGCCGGCGCGATCCGCCCTCGAGGCGGCATTGCGCCGGGCGCCCGAGCTGCTGGTGATCTGGGGGCCGCTCTTGCTCGCGGCGGCCCATATCGTCGTCTTCACGGCCTGGACCGTGTGGATTTCCTTCACCGCGTCGACGCTGATGCCGGTGAGCGAGTTCGTGGGGCTGCGCAACTACAGCAGCGTGCTTGCGACCCGGAACTGGAAGATCGCCTTCGACAACCTGATCGTCTTCGGCGGCGGCTTCGTGGCGTTCACGATGTTCACCGGTTTGCTGCTCGCGATCCTGATCGACCAGCGCATCCGCGGCGAAAACGTGCTGCGCTCGATCTTCCTCTACCCCATGGCGGTCTCCTTCGTGGTCACCGGCGTCGTGTGGTCATGGCTGCTCAATCCGGGCATGGGCGTCCAGAAGCTCGTCAACGACCTCGGCTGGGCCGGGTTCCGGTTCGACTGGATCACCGACCGCGAGATGGCGATCTGGACGATCGTGCTCGCGGGCGTCTGGCAGGCGGCAGGCTTTGCGATGGCGCTGCTGCTGGCGGGCCTGCGCTCGGTGGAGCCGGACCTGATCAAGGCGGCGCAGATCGACGGCGCGGGCCCGCTTCGTATGTATACGCGGGTGATCCTGCCCACGCTGTGGCCGATCATGGTCGCGGTTCTCGTCATCCTGCTGCAGATGGCGATCACGACCTTCGATCTCGTGCGCGCGCTGACCGGCGGCGGTCCCGGCATCGCGACCCAGTTGCCTGCCCTCGTCGTCTACGACTTCATGTTCCAGCGCGGCCAGATCGGGCGCGGCGCCGCCGCCGCCGTCCTGATGTTCCTGACCCTGCTCGGCGTGCTCCTGCCGCACGCGCTCTTCAAGTATGCGCGACGAAGGCGCGCAGCCGATGCTTGACAGGACCGCGCCCGACACGATGCCTGCCTGGGGCCGGCTGCTCGCGCATGTGGTTGTCTGGGCGCTCGGCCTCGCCTTTCTCGTGCCGTTCATCGTCGTGGTGCTGAACTCGCTTCGCACGGCGCAGGAAATCGCCCAGACCTCGATGATCGGCTGGCCCGAAAGCTGGGCCTTCCCCAACTACGCCGAAGCTTGGTCGCAGTTCTGCGTCGCGCAGAACTGCACGGGGCTGCAGCCCTTCATGTGGAATTCGGCCGCGGTGACGATACCGGCCACGATCGTCTCGACGCTGCTGGGAGCCGTTGCCGGTTACGCGATCTCGCTGTGGCGCTTCCGCGGCGACACCTGGATCTTCGGCCTTGTCGTGCTCGGGATCTTCCTGCCGCAGCAGGTGCGCCTCATTCCCTGGACCTTCGTCCTGCGCGACATCGGGCTCATCAACACGCTGGCCGGCCTCGTGCTGATCCACACGATCCAGGGCCTGAGCTTCACCACGCTGTTCTGCCGCAACTACTATCTTTCGATCCCGCAGGACCTGATGAAGGCCGCGCGAATCGACGGAGCCGGCTTCTTCCGCACCTTTTTCAGGATCGTGCTGCCGCTTTCGCCGCCGATCCTGATCGTCACGGTAATCTGGCAGTTCACCCATATCTGGAATGAGTTCCTCTATGGCGTGACCTTCACGACGGGCAGCCAGCAGCCGGTGACGGCGGCGCTCATCGGGCTCAACGCGGCCATTGCCGACGTCCCGCAATACGGCGTTCAGAGCGCCGCCGTCGTCCTTGCGGCGCTGCCGACGCTGCTCGTCTATCTCTTCGGCGGCAAGTATTTCCTGCGCGGGCTGACGGCCGGCGCGGTGAAGTAGGAGACTCCCATGTCGGCACTCACGCTCCGCGGTATCACCAAGACATTCGGGACGATGCCGGTGCTCAAGGGCATCGACATGGAGATCGAGAGCGGCGAGTTCACCGTGCTGGTCGGCCCGTCGGGCTGCGGCAAGTCGACCCTGCTCAACATCATCGCCGGCCTCGAGCCGCCGACCGGCGGCACGGTCGAGATCGGCGGCAGGGTCGTCAACAGCGTCGCGCCGAAGGATCGGAACATCGCGATGGTGTTCCAGACCTACGCCCTCTACCCGTCGATGACGGTGCGCCAGAACATCACCTTCAGCCTGGAGTGCCGGAACGTGCCCAAGCGCGAGCGCGAAGCCGCCGTCGCGCGGGTCGCCGCCCTGCTCCAGATCGAGACGCTGCTCGGCCGCAAGCCCTCGCAGCTGTCGGGCGGCCAGCGTCAGCGCGTCGCGATGGGCCGCGCGCTGGTGCGCGATCCGCTCCTGTTCCTGTTCGACGAGCCGCTCTCGAATCTCGACGCCAAGCTGCGAGTCGAGATGCGCATGGAAATCAAGCAGCTCCACCAGCGCATCCGATCGACCAACGTCTACGTCACCCACGACCAGATCGAGGCGATGACGATGGCGACGCGCATCGCCGTGATGCACCAGGGCGAGGTCCAGCAGTTCGCCGATCCCGACACCGTCTACAACCGGCCGGCCAACCTGTTCGTGGCGCGCTTCATGGGGGCTCCGCCGATGAACACGCTCCCGGCGCGCATCGAGACTGCGGCAGGCGGCGTGCGGGCGGTGGTCGGCAAGGGCGAAGCAGCCATGACGCTATCGTTGCCCGCCGCCTGCGCCATGCAGGCCGGCCGCGAGGTCGTTCTCGGCCTGCGGCCGGAATGCATCGCGGAGGAGGATCGCCGGTTCGGGCACGGCGGCGAGCGCGTGATCCTCGAACTGCCGGTCGAGATGACCGAGCCGACCGGCGCCGAGACCATCGTGCTTGCACGCCTCGGCGGCGAACGCACGCTCGCGCGCGTCTCGCCCGACGTGCGGCTGCAGCCGGGCGACCGCGGCCGTTTCGCGCTCGACATGCGCCGCGTCTGCCTCTTCGACCCGGGCACAGGCGCCCTGATCGCTTGAGACGCAGTCACGTTGCATGAGAGCAGCGATTCTGGCGATGTTTCTCACTGCATCTGTTTTTTTTACTGGCTATTATTTACA
>VGCQ01000384.1 GCA_016870055.1 Alphaproteobacteria bacterium
CTCAGGACGACGAGTCGGATTTCAGTGGCCGCCAGACTTGCCCAGGCGCTGAGGCGCCTCAAGTTCCTAGGCTCGTCTTGGTCCAGCGAACTTCTGAACCAGGACACTAGCACGTCTGATGGTAAACCGCGCCAGGGGCCTGTCGCGGCCGCACGCTCGATGGCATGGTATGCCGACCCTCGAACCCGACAGCATGGCGACACGGCGCAGAACCAAGAAGCCGCGACAGGACGGCCGGCCCAAGGCCCAGAGCCCCCGGCGCCAGCCGCGCCGGGCCGGGCCTGCAGCCGCGCCGCCGCCGACCCTCGAGCAGGAAATGCTGTCGATGGCCCGCGGCGCCGGGCGGACAGCCCGTACCGTGCTGATCACCCTGCTCGGCCTGGCCGTCCTCGGCGGCCTCGCCGCCGGCTTGTGGGCGCTCCGGCCGACGCCGGTCTACTCGTCGGACGGGGTGACGACCGGCTCGCCGTTCGACGTGACCTTCCGGATCGAGAACGAGAGCCCGTGGTTTCCGCTCGCCAACCTCCGGGTCTATTGCGTGTTGGCCAGCGTACGCGCCTTGCCGCTGGGGCCGGCCATCGTCGAGGCGGGCGACCTTGCCTTGCGCGGCACGATCGCCGGCGGCCTGGCGCCGGGCGAGCAGGGTTCCTTTACCTGCCCGCTGCGGCGCGTCGTCGACGTGCCGCCGGCCGACGATTCGGCGATCGCCCAGCGCGCCGAGATCTACTTCCGCAGCCAGTACGACGTGCCCTATCTCGGCTCGCTGCGGCTCACAGACAACAGCCGGCACTACGTGCTCAACACCCAGCTCCTGCCGCCGCGCTGGACGCGCAAGCCGGCGCAATGACGCGTGGTCGGCCGGCGATTTCGTGCTAAGCCGCGACGATCCGTTCGGAGAGCCCATCATGGCCCTGGCCATCGACGCCATCGACCATATCGTCGTCAATGTGCGCGACGTCGACATCGCCGCCGCCTGGTATCAGCGCGTGCTGGGCATGAAGCGCGAAGATTTCGACCCTGGTCCCGGCAAAACGCGCCGCACGTCGATGATCTTCGGACGGCAGAAGATCAATCTGCGGCCAATCGCGGCCGGAAAGCGCGAATGGTTCACCGCCGACCACGAAGCGGCGGGCAGCGACGATCTTTGCTTTCTCACCAGCGCCTCGCCGCAATCGGTGGTCGACCATCTGCGCGCCTGCGGCGTGCCGATCATCGACGGCCCGACCGACAAGCGCGGCGCCATGGGCACCATCGTATCGGTCTACTGCCGCGATCCCGACGGCAGCCTGATCGAGATCTCGTCGTACAAGCAAAGCGCATGCCGATCATGAATAGGCGGACCTGGCTCAGCGCAGCGCTTGCCCTGCCGGCGGTGCTGGCAGCGGCCGGTGCGGCAGCCCAGGATATCTCCGTGCTCGATTCCGATCCGCAGGCGCAGGCGGTGGTCGGCGAGCCGAGCAGCGCCTTCTTCGTGCGCTTCGACCGGCCGATCGATCACGACCATTCCGAGCTGTCGATCTGGCGCGACGGCCAGCTCCTGCAGCGCCTGCATCCGCGGCTGGAATCGGCGCCCGACGTGCTGTTCGCGCGCGCCCCGACCTTGCCGCCCGGCCACTACCATCTTCGCTGGGAGGTGCGCACCATGGCGGGAGCCAAGGTCGTGGACGGCGCCATCCCCTTCACCGTGACGGGCCGCCGGTAGGGTGCTGCTCTAACCGAGCTGCTTCCTGAGTTCGTCGAGGAACTTGGACCACTGGCCGCCGCCGAATTCGTTGGCGACGACCTTGCCGTTCTTGACCAGCAGGAAACGCGGCGTGCCGCTCTTGCGCGGCAACTGGTCGAGGACGGACTTCAAGTCGCCCGGCCAGTAGCGCTCCTGGTAGGCCTCCTTGAGCTTGGGGGCGTCGACTTCGATCCAGGTGATCCGGGCGTATTCCGGCGATGCCACCCAGCCAGCCTTGTACTTGTTCTTCCACGCCGTGCAGGGCGGGCAGTCCCAGCCGCCGACATAGATCGCCTTCATCGGATCGGCGGCGTGGCCTGAAGCGGCGACGGTCACGCCGCCGAGGGCGACCATCGACAGCGCGATCGTTCGTCTGGAGACCATTCGGCACCTCTCGGGGAACGCTACCGGTCGTTCATCCCGCGTCAAGCGACGAATGCCACTCAGACCAGCCAACCGCGGCCGGCGGCGCTGGTGAAATCGAGTTGCACGATCATGTCGTTGTAGTCCTGATCGCCGCCACCATAGGTGTCCTCCCAACCGTAGGTGTTCAGCCCGTAGTTCCACAGGTGGTTGACCGGCGTGCCGCCGATGCTCTCGTTGGCGTTGGCGAACGACCAGTAGGCGATGCCGGTCGTCCGGTTGTCGAGCCGCAGGGCGATGAAGTCGCCAGCATCGATATCCGCCAGCATCACCTGCGCGAACTGCCCGTAACCCGGGCCGGCGATCGCCATGCCGCCGGTCGTCGTCTGATAGGCGCGTGCCTGCGCCGCCGCCGCATAGCCGGCGGCGCCCGGCGCGAGGCCGCCGATCGTACCGGCCAGGTCGTCGACCTGGTAGACGGTGAGCTGCAGGCTGTTCTCGCCGACCTGACGCAAGCGCAGCACCGCGACCTGGTCGTTCTGCCCGCCCGCCGTCTCGGCGACGAGCACCGGCCGCGCCACCCGCACCGCGTCGCTGCCGGCGAAGAAGTCGGCGAAGCCGAACGGGCTGCTGAGGCCGGCCTGGATCGCCCGGCCGGCAATGCCGTCGATGGCCAACGACAGGCTCTCGGCGTTGCCCGCTTGGGCCAAGCGTGATGCGCCCTGCGCCTGCTTGTCGAACAGCAGCGCCAGGGCGGGATCGAAGTCGGCCTGCAGCGACTGCTGCGCCAGCCGGCTGGTCCAGGCGAAGCTCGCCGACGCGGCGCTGCCAAACACCGTCGCGCTGCCGCCGAGGTCGAAAGCCACGGTCGAGCCGCTGTCCGGCGAGGTCGTCTGGAACAGCAACGCCTGCGCAGCACCGCTTCGCCAGCCACCCTGCCCATTGTCGTCCAGCACCGCCGGGCTGGTGCCGAACGAGACCTGCGAATGGCCGATCGCCGTCAGCGCCCGCGCCAGCAAGAGGCCGTTCGGCGTGCCGAGACCGCTCACCAGATCGTAGCCGGCTGTCGCCGAATAGCCCTGCCCGGTCGGCTCCATGAAGAGATCGAGAACGGTGTTGTAGTAGCCCGACTTGGCGTTGTTGGGTGTGGTGAAGAAGCTCGTGGTATTGTTGCCGAGCTGGACGTCGTTGAACGAGCCCGGGGCGATCACCGCGGCGGTGTAGAGCAGGTCGTTGTAGAAGCCGAGGTCGGACAGGCCCTGGTCGGCGAAGATGGCGTTGAACTGCGTCGTCAGCGACGCCCACAACGGCGAGGCGGCGCTGGTGCCGTAGCCCTTGACGATCAGTCCCGCCTGTTGGTTGCCGTCGACATAGTTGCCGCTGAGGATCGCGTAGTACGAATCGCCGCCCGAGAGTGCCGCGACGTCGGGCAGGCCGCGGACGCCACCGGTCGACGACGAGAGCCCGTAGGCGCTCTGGTAGCTCGGTATCAGGAAGGTCGGGGAAATGCCGCCGGAACCGACATCCTTGCCACCGAAGGCGACCTGGAGCACCGGCGCGCCCTGGCGCACGCCCGATGTCACGACGAGCCCCTGCCACGCCGCCTCGAACAGCGCAGGCAGCGTCGCGGCGGCGCCGATCGGCGTCGGCGGGGCCGACGACAAGCTCGACGGCAGAGTGTCGAGACCGGCGGCGACCAGAGCGAAGACCGTGGCGGGATCGCCCTGCAGGGCAAGTCCCAGCAGCGACTGGAGCGTCTGGTCGGCTAGCGCACTCGGCAGGCTCGCGATCGAGGTACCGCCGACCACCAGCGCGTAAGGTGAGGAGTGGTCGCTGGTGTAGTTGGCGGCGCCGTTGGCGATGGCGGCGCTCGACCCGAAATCGCCGGCCGCCCGATGCAGCGACACGTCGGCGAGAACACCGTCGATCATCAGCTGCTGGAAGGCCCAGTAGAACGGCGACTGCGCCGTCCACTGGGCTTGGATGCCGTAGGAGCTGCTCACCACCGGCGGCTGACGGACGCTGTCGAAAAATGCCTGCTGGTAGGCGTTGTACGCCGTGCCGCCCAGCATGGCGTAGAGAAGCTGGGTGCTGTTGGGCGCGCCGCCGGCCAGCACCGATATGTCGAGCACCAGCTCGCCGCTGGTCGTGCCGGAGGCGTTGGTGCCGGAGACGATCTGGAATTGCGCCGGCGACACTTGCGACAGTCCGACCTGCGCTCGATACGCGTTGTAACCTTGGAACAACGCCTGCTGGTTGGGCACGTCGGCCTCGACCAGGGCGATCGGCGCCGTCGCGACCGCCGACGAGAGCGGAAAGTCATAGTGGCCGGCGATGGCGGCCGGCGTGGCGGCGACCGACTGGTCGCTGGCATTGGCGATCCCGAGCGGCCCCGGCGTCAGCGCGACTGGCGTCGAGACGAGCACGTTCGGGCTGGGGACGGTGACCATCCTCTCGAACCACAGGCCGGCGATCGCGTTGGCGCCGATCGCGCTGTTGAGCGAGAGATTGCCGGTCCAGGCCAGCGTCTTGCCG
>VGCQ01000385.1 GCA_016870055.1 Alphaproteobacteria bacterium
GCTCAGCAGTTGATCCCAACCGCCATCCAACTGTGATGCAGAAAGCATCTCGCCTATGAATCACAGACCGATTCCCAACGTCAACCTAAAGTTAGCGCCTATGAGCGCGGACCTCCAGGTCCGCTCATGAATGCGGACCTGGAGGTCCGCGCTCCGTCAACTACTCCGCCGCCTTGGCGGGCTTGAGATCCTTCGAGTAGCGCAGGTGCACCGGCGCGTCGGCTTCGAAGGGGCTCTGGAGGTCGAGGCTCTTGGCGATCTCGCGGATCGCCGGGAAGACCTCCTGGCCCATCAGCCGCACGCAGGTCAGCGAATCGGCCTGGCTGACGCGGCCGTCGTTGCCCCACAGCGCTAGGATGCCGGGCCGAGTCGCTTCGAGAATGCGTTTCAGCTTCTTCACTACCTGGTCGGGCGTGCCGTAGATAATGCGCAGGTCCTCGACCTGCTGCTCGAAGGTGGTGTTGCCGCGCGGATTCATGGCGCGGCCGGCCGCGAACTCGACGAAGGCGCGGCGATTCGACGGCGAGCCGTAGCCCGACGGCGTGCTCCATACCGGATGGGCAAGCCCGGTGAATTCGCCCTGCATCCAGCGAAATTGCTTGGCGTTCTCGCGCGCCTTGTCCTCGTTGTCGGAGATGTGGACCTGGATCAGGTAGCCGCGATTCTCGGGGCCGCCGACATAGCCCGCCTGCAGCGCCACCTGGTCGTAGAGCTCCCAGATCTTCTTGGTCTGCTCGATCGAGGTGTTGAGCGCGATGTAGGGATAGCGCTGCTGCGCGGCCCACACGATCGTCTCCTTGCTGATGACGCCGGGAATCCAGACGCGCGGATAGGGCTTCTGCAGCGGCATCGCCCAGGGGTTGACCACACGATGCTGGTAGTGCGTGCCCTCGAAGCGGAACGGGCCGGTCCGCGTCCAGGCCTGCACGATCAGCTCGTGCGCCTCCTCGAAGCGCTCGCGGTTGAAGGCGGGATTGACGCCGGTCGCGAGCTGCTCCTGGCCGCCGCCGCGCACGAAGCCGGAGACCAGCCGCCCCTTGGAGATCATGTCGATCATGGCCAGCTCCTCGGCGAGCCGGATCGGGTTTTCGGCCAGGGGCAACGGGTTGCCCAGCATGACGATCTTCACCTTCTTGGTCATGCCCGCCAGGATGGCGGCGAAGATGTTGGCCTTGGCCTGCATGCAGAACGGCGCATTGTGATGCTCGTTCAGCATGACGCCGTCGATGCCGACCTCCTCGGCCAGCATGTATTGCTCGATGTATTCGTTGTAGAGGCGCGAGCCCGCCACCGGATCGAAGTGCGAATTGGGGAACATCAGCGCGGTGGCGCCGAAGTCGCGGCCGGCCTGCTCGTCGTAGGCCGACATGGGCTGCTCGGTGAAGTACATCAGGTGCATCGCGTCACTCCCGACCGACGAAGTTGGCGACCAGCCTGGCCAAGGCCTCGGGCTGCTCCATGTCGACGCAATGGCCGCAGTTCTTGACGATCTCCAGCCAGGCGTTGGGCAGGGCCTCGAGGTAGCGCTTGCCGGCACTCTGCGGCACCACGCGATCCTCCTCACCCCAAACGATCAAGCTCGGCGCGCGCATGCTGCCGAGCAGATGCGGCAAGGTTTGGCTGTACATGTAGGGCTTCCAGGCGATGCGGAAGCTCATCTCGCGGCAGATGTCCCACATCTCGAGCTGATCGACCGACGGCAGCTCGCCATAGAGGCGATCGAACGCCTTCTGGTCGTGAAAGCCGGCGCGCGCATAGTCGACATACCCGGTGATGGCGAGATCGAGGATGTCGCCCTGCGGCGGCTTGATGCCCATGGCGCCAACCAGCACCAGATGCGAAAGGTCGGCCGGCGCCATGCTCGCCATCTCGGCGGCGATCCAGCCGCCGAAGCCCAGTCCGACCAGCGCCGGCTTGGCAACCTTGAGCTCGCTCAGAAGGCCGCGATAGACGACGGCGATGTCGCGCACACTGCGCATCCAATCGGGACGCGGCGAGCGGCTGTAGCCCGGATGATGCGGCACCAGCACCTCGTGCCGGGCGGCGAGTGCGTCGTAGAACGGCAAGTCATCGAGCGTGCCGGTCTCATGGTGCAGTATCAGGAGTGGCCGGCCCGCACCGCCGCGCCTCAGATGGACCTTGCAACCACCGGCCTCGACGGTCCAGCTCTCCCAGGCCACGCCTGCCATACGCCACATCCTCCCCCTGCTCGCCGGAATAGTTGCAACCGGTGGCAAGCGAGTCAAATTTCCGAGCCGCAAGGCAGTATTTCGCAGCACCAGGCATCCCGCCCACTTGGTGGGGCAGCGAAAGCCGCCAACTATCCGGCCAACGCCTCGCGTAGACGGGCGGCGGCGGCACGACCGAGGGTCAGGGGCTCGTCCAGGCCGTTCAGGGTGACGCGGGCGGTGTCGCGCGACGGCGTCTCGACACCGCGCAGGCGATCACGGTTGATGATCAGCGAACGGCCGAGCCGCAAGAAGGGCGGCGACGGCAGCAGGCTCTCGAAGTGGGCGAGCGTGCGCCACAGCATGAGCGAGGGCTGGTCGGCGACGAAAACGTGGGTGAAGTCGCCGTCGGCGCGCAACGCCACGATCTCCGACGGCCGGGCGAGCACGGTGCGTCGGGGCGTGCGCAGGGCGATCGCCCCGCGGTCGGCCGGCAGCGATGGCCCTTGCAGGTGCCGTTCGGCGCGCCGCAGCGACTGCGCCAGCCGTTCGGGATCGACCGGCTTCAGGAGGTAGTCCACGGCATTGACCGTGAAAGCCTCGACCGCATGCTCGGCATAGGCGGTGACGAACACCACCAGCGGCGGTGACGGTAATGCCGCCAAAAGGTCGAAGCCATCGCTGTCGCCAAGATCGACATCGAGGAAGACCAACTGCGGCTGTATGCGTTCGATCTCGCGGACCGCCTCGGCGAGGCTCTCGGCCTCGCCAACGATCTCGACCTCGGGATGCCGGGCGAGCAATCGGCGGATCACCTGCCGCGCCAGGCGCTCGTCGTCGACGATCAGGGCGCGGAGCACGGCTCGCCCTCCAGCATCAATGTCGCCACCACTGTGCCGTCGCGTTCGGCCAACGTGAACTGGTGGCGACCGGGATAGTGCAGCGCCAGGCGCCGGCGCACGTTCTCCAAGCCGATGCCGGAGCGCCGCCGCCGCGCCCGGCCGGTCGCATCGAGCGTGCCGTTGTTCTCGATCGCGACGCGCAAGGCATCGCCCTCGACGCGTATGTCGAGATGCAGCTCGAGGCCGCCGTCGCGCCGACCATGCTTGACGGTGTTCTCGACCAAGGGCTGCAGCAGAAAGCTCGCGATCCGCCGCGCGCCCGCGTCGTGCTCGACGTGCAGGCGCGTGCGTAGACGATCGCCGAAGCGCGCCTTCTGCACGCCGAGATAGGCGGCGATGCTGCCGACCTCGGCGTCGACCGTCACCACGGTCTGCTTGTTGCCGTCGAGCGAGTGGCGCAGATACGCGGTGAGGTCGCGCAACATGGCGAGTGCCGCCTCGGGGTGCTCGGGGATCTCCTCGGCAACACCGTTCAGCGCATTGAACAGGAAATGCGGATCGAGCTGCAGACGCAGCTCCTCGAGTTCGAGCCGCAGCGCCTCCGCCTCGGCCCGCAGGGCGCGCCGGTTCTCCTCCTGCTTGGCCCGCTCGGCCTCGATCCAGAAGTAGCAGAGGCTCCAGGCGTTTAAGGCGAGCACATAGTGAAACCACGGCACGGCGACCTGCTCGAGCAGGGTCCATTGCGGGATGTCCCAGCCGATCAACTGCCGCGTCGAAAAGCCGATCGCGACGGCGACCGCGGCGGCCGCCGCCGACAGCACCACGATCAGAGCGAGTGCGCGCGGCGTCAGTCGTGTGCCGATTTTCCACGCCACATAGATTCGCCCCAGACCCGTCGAAAGAGCGACCAGGCAGGGCGCCACCACCACGCTGACGACGACCGCCATCGATGGATTGTGATAGGTCAGCGCGCGATTGGTGACGTCGAGGACGAAGAACAGGCCCCAGCCGACGATCTGCGCGCGCCAGAAAAGCGACACGTGCTCGGTCCACCAGCCGCGAAGCGCTCCGACAATCATGTCGGACACGCTTGCATGCAAGATCGAGATCCCACCTTCCCCCACAGGCCGCCATCGCAATGGCTTGCGAAATAAGAAGCCATTTGCCGCCACCCGGTAAGTACAGGGTCACCGAGAGGCCACCGGCGGCAGTGGCGGTTCACCGATTAGTCTGCCCGCTTCACCGAGAGTGGGATTGTTGGCCACGGCCGTGCCGCGATCGGATCTCCATATCGCTGCCCAACGCGGCGATCTCAGCGGATGCGGAGGAGGACAACGATGGCGGCGGTCAACTACACGGTCGGCGACAACTGGGGCTCGGGCTTCATTGGCAACATGACGGTGCCGGGCGGCTCGGCAGGGCTGCACGGCTGGACCCTGGAGTTCGACGCCTCGTTCGACATCACCAACATCTGGGGCGCCGAGATCGTCAGCCGAGTCGGCAACCACTATATCATCCGGAACGCCGCGTGGAACGCCGACGTGCCGGCCAACGGCCAGGCAAGCTTCGGCTTCCAGGCGACACCCGGCACCGG
>VGCQ01000386.1 GCA_016870055.1 Alphaproteobacteria bacterium
CGGCGGCTCCCGCGCCTCGCTCGCCCTGATGGCGGCCGAGGAGCTCGGCGTCGACTACAACAGGGTGCGGCCGATCATTGCCGACACCGCGTCGATCGGCTTCAACTTCGTGACCGGCGGCAGCCGTGTCACCTTCGCCACGGGTCTCGCCGTGGTGAATTCGGTGCGCGACATGATCCGCGAGCTCAAGGTGCGCGCCGCCAAGATCTGGAAGATCGATCCGGAGGCGGTGATCTGGGAGGGCGGCATGGCCAAGCCTGCCGGCAACCAGGTCGGCAGCTTCGAGCCGCTCTCGCTGGCCGATATTGCCGCGCAGGCGGGCCGGACTGGCGGGCCGATCAACGGCCATGCCCAGCTCAACGTCACGGGCGCCGGCCCGGGCTTCGGCGTGCATTGCGTCGACCTCAAGGTCGACGAGGACACCGGCTGCGTCACCGTCGGCCGCTACACCGCGGCGCAGGATGTCGGCACGGCGATCCATCCCAGCTACGTCGAGGGCCAGCTGCAGGGCGGCGCCGTGCAGGGCGTCGGCTGGGCGCTGAACGAGGAGTACATCTACAACGCCAAGGGCCGTCTCGATAATCCGGGCTTCCTCGACTACCGCATGCCGGTCGCCTCCGACCTGCCGAAGATCGAGACCATCCTGGTCGAGGTGCCCAACCCGCAGCATCCCTACGGCGTGCGCGGCGTCGGCGAAGTGCCGATTGTCCCGCCGCTCGCTGCGGTGGGCAACGCCGTCGCCCGCGCCACTGGCGTGCGCATGACCGACCTGCCGCTGTCGCCGCCGCGCCTCAGCGAGGCGCTCGACGCCGCCCGCCCGCGGCGCATGGCGGCGGAGTAGAAGGACGCGAGCGGCGTCACCTTCATGTTCCTCTCCCCCCTTAGGGGGAGAGGCTAGGTGAGGGGGCATCGAAAGCTTGCGTAACCCCCTCACCCAACCTCTCCCCCTGGCGGGGGAGAGGAGCTTCCATCGCTCATGGTGAGGAGGCCACGATGGACTACTACGATCTCGGCACCTATAGCCGGCGCATCACCACCCGTTCCGCCGACGCCCAGACCTGGTTCGATCGTGGGCTGATCTGGGTCTACGCCTACAATCACGAGGAAGGCATCAAGTGCTTCCACAAGGCGCTGGAGCACGATCCCGGTTGCGCCATGGCGCACTGGGGCGTGGCCTACGCCTCGGGCCCGAACTACAACCTGCCGTGGCGGCTACAAGATCCCAAGGGTAAAGCGCGCGCGCTCGCCGCCTCCTATGACGCCATGAAGAAGGCCGAGGCGTGCGCCGCGGCGGCGAGCCCGATCGAGCAGGCGCTGATCGGCGCCCTGCCGGCGCGCTATCCGCAGCGCGATCCCGTCGAGGACATGCTGCCGTGGGACAAGGCCTTCACCGCGGCCATGCGCGGCGTCTTCCAGCGCTTCCCTGACGACCTCGACGTGCGCTGCGTGTTCGTCGAGGCGATCATGAACGAGACGCCGTGGAAGATGTGGGATCTCGCGACCGGCAAGCCCTACAAGCACGCCGGCACCGAGGAATGCATGCGGGTGCTGGAGCAGGCCTTCGACGCCACGCCGGCGTCGTGGGACCATCCCGGTCTGCTGCACCTCTATGTCCATCTCATGGAGATGTCGCCGTTCCCGCAGCGCGCGCTGCGCATGGGCGACCGGCTGCGCGAGCTGGTGCCCGATTCGGGCCATCTGGTGCACATGCCGACCCATATCGACGTGCTGTGCGGCAACTACCGCGACGTCGTGGTCTACAACCAGAAGGCCGTCGTCGCCGACCGCAAGTTCCTCGAGCGCGAGGGGCCGCTCAACATCTACTCGATGTACCGCAACCACAACCATCACTTCGTGATCTACGGCGCGATGTTCCTCGGCCAGTACACGCCGGCCATCCGGGCGGCACAGGAGCTGATCGACACCACGCCCGAAGCGCTGCTGCGGATTCCCTCGCCGCCGATGGCCGACTTCGTCGAGGGCTTCTTCGCCATGAAGCAGCACGTGCTGGTGCGCTTCGGCAAGTGGCGCGAGATCATCGCCCAGGAACTGCCCGAGGACCGCGCGCTCTACTGCTCGACCACCGCGATGATGCTCTACGCCAAGGGCGTGGCGCATTCGGTGCTGGGCGAGATCGCCGAGGCCGAGAAGGCGCGGGCCGCCTTCCGCGCCGCCAAGGCCCGCGTGCCCGAGACCAGGCGCGTGCACAACAACACCGTGGTCGACCTGCTGGGCATCGCCGAGGAGATGCTTTCAGGCGAGCTGGAGTATCGCCGCGGCAACTTCGATGTGGCATTCGCCCATCTGCGCCGCGCCGTCGCGCTGGACGATGCGCTGCCCTACGACGAGCCGTGGGGCTGGATGCAGCCGACTCGTCATGCGCTGGGCGCCTTGCTGCTGGAGCAGGGCCGGCTCGAGGAAGCCGAAGCGGTCTATCGCGCCGACTTGGGCTTCGACGGCAAGCTCAGCCGCGCCTGCCAGCATCCCGACAATGTCTGGAGCCTGCACGGCTTGCACGAATGCCTGACGCGGCGCGGCGACAAGGTCGAAGCGCCTCTGGTCAAGGCGCGGCTCGATCTCGCGCTGGCGCGCGCCGAGGTGCCGATCCGCGCCTCCTGCCTCTGCCGCCGCGAGGCGGCGTGACGGGCTATGCAAGTCGAGCTCCTCTCCCCCGCTTGGCGGAGAGGTTGGGTGAGGGGGCTACGCACGACCGGAAGGAGGACGCCTCATGGACGTCGGCATGATGATGGTGTTTGCCAGCTATGGCTGGGACGACTGCTCCGACCAGCGCGTGTGGGACGAGGAGATCAGGCTGGCGCGGCTCGCCGCCGATCTCGGCTTCGATTGCCTGTGGTCGGCCGAGCACCACTTCAACGACTACTCCTTCGTGCCCGACAACATCCATCTGATGACTTACCTGACGGCGCTGTGCCCCAACATCGATGTCGGCACGGCGGCTGTGATCCTGCCCTGGCACGATCCGTTGCGCGTCGCCGAGAACGCCGCCGTGCTCGATCTCTTGAGCAAGGGCCGGCTGCGACTGGGTCTCGGGCGCGGCCTGGCACGGCGCGAGTTCGCGGCATTCCGCTTGAGCATGGACGAATCGCGCGGCCGCTTCGATGAGGCCGCACCCATGATCATCAAGGCGCTCGAGACCGGCTTCATGGAAGGCGACGGCAAATACTACAAGCAGCCGCGCATCGAGATCCGGCCGCGGCCGCAGCACTCGTTCGACGGCCGCATCTATGCCGTGGCCTCGAGCGAGGATTCCGTCGACTCGGCGGCCAAGCTCGGCGCCCACATCGTGATGTTCACCGATCGGCCGTGGGAGATGCGCCTGCCGCAGATCGAGCATGGCCGCGCCCTGCACCGCAAGTATCACGGGACCGAGCCGCCGACGGTGATGCTGACCGAGTTCTGCGTCTGCGGCACCGATCTCGCCGCGACCGAGGAAGAGGCGCGCCGCTATCAGGGCAAGTTCGTCGAGAGCAACTTCCATCACTACGAGTTCCTGGGCGAGCACTTCAAGACGGTGAAGGGTTACGACGCCTACCAGCAGAAGGCCGAGATCGCGCGCAAGGGCGGACTGGAGGGTGCCGTCGCGGGCTTCATGCAGGCAGCAAGCTGGGGTACACCCGACAAGATCCTGCGCGGCCTCGAGGCGCGGCGCAAACTGGTGGGCGACTTCGAGATGAACGTCGCGTTCCGCTTCGGCGGCACTCCCTACGAGGTGTCCGAGCGCGGGCTAAAGCTGTTCGCCAAGGAAGTGCTGCCGGTGGTGAAATCCTGGAAGCCAGCCGCGACGGCCAAGGCGGCGTGACATGAGCGACCTGAAGATCCTGGCGAGCGGCTTCGGCTTCCCCGAAGGGCCCGTCGTCATGCCCGACGGGGCGGTCATCCTGACCGAGATCCGCAACGGCCGCTGCTCGCGCGTGGCGGCCGACGGTGCAGTCTCGCTGTTCTCGGACTGCGGCGGCGGACCCAATGGGCTCGCGATCGGTCCCGACGGCGCGCTCTATCTCTGCAACAACGGCGGCGCGCGCTATGTCGCCGGCACCTCGATGAGCCAGGGCGCGCACGAGGGCTACAAGGGCGGCTCGATCCAGCGTCTCGACGCCAAGACCGGTGCCGCCAAGACGCTCTACGCCGAGTGCGACGGCCACAAGCTCTCGGCGCCCAACGATCTGGTGTTCGACACGGCGGGCGGCTTCTACTTCACCGACCTCGGCAAGCGCCATGCTCGCCATCGCGATCATGGCGGGCTGTACTACGCTTTGCCCGACGGCTCGAAGATCGTCTGTCTCGCCTATCCGATGCTCAGCCCCAACGGCTGCGCGCTGTCGCCCGACGGCAAGACGCTGTACGTCGCCGACACCGAGGGCGCCTGGCTGTGGGCGTTCGACGTCGAGGCGCCCGGCGTGCTGAAGAAGCCCGCGCCCTTCGCCCATCACAGCGGCCGGGTGATCGGCGTCGTCGTCGGACCGGCGCGGTTCGACAGCATGGCGGTGCTGGAGAACGGCAATATCTGCGTGGCGACGCTCACGACGGCCAAGATCACCGAGTTCGCGCCGTCGGGCGTGGTGGTGCGCGAGGTCGA
>VGCQ01000387.1 GCA_016870055.1 Alphaproteobacteria bacterium
AACGACGACGGCGGCCGCCGCAAGCCCGATGCGCCTCCGGGTCAAAAACCGATTGGACATGGATCTGCTCCCAGCGTCGACCATAGGCAACACGCACTGCCGACGGCAAGATAGATCGTCTTGGGGAGCACAGATGACCGACGAACGCCTGGTGCTGCATGGCAGCTTCACCTCGAGCTCGACCTACAAGCCTATGCTGTACCTGGCCCTGGCCGGGCTGCCGTTCTCCTTCCGCACCGTCAATCTCAAGATCGGCGTCCAGAAGCAGCCCGAGCATCTGGCGATCAACCGCTACGGCCAGGTGCCGGTACTGCGCCATCGCGGACTGGTGTTGGTGATGTCCAACGTCATCCTCGACTACCTGGCGCGCACCACTGGCCATTTCGAGGCGGCAACCGAGCAGGACCGCTGGCGGGCGCGCGAATGGCTCGCCTGGGAGAACGACGCCATCGTCAACGTGGCGCGCGTCCGCCATTTCCATCGTTTCCGCGCCGTCGAACCAGCGGTCATGGCGTTCTTCCGGCCGGCCGCCGAAGCGGCGCTCGACTTTATCGACAAGAGCCTGGACGGCCGGCAATGGCTGGTCGGCGACCGCTGCACCATCGCCGACATCGGCTGCTGGGGTCGCATGGTGTTCATGGCCGAGGGTGGCCTGTCGCTCGATAGCCGGCCCAACGCCCGCGCCTGGCGCGACCGGCTGACGGCATTGCCGGGCTTCGCCCTGCCCTACGACCTCATTCCCAAGAAGGACGCCGAGCTGCCGCGATATCCTACCGATTCGGTCTAGCGGCCTCGATCGGCTACGGGACGACTTTCCGGCACTTCCGGCAGACCCTCTTGTGGTCGGAAAAACAACGCCCGCTATCGGTAGTACTGCGACCGAATAAAGATAGTTGCGCTAGTTTCGCTACCGCCTTTGCGATGTCTCTGTCGCGCGCCGTCATCCGCCAGCCAGCACGCGCGTCTCTGCAGCCCGGGGAAGCCACTCATTGGCACGGGCGGCTTCCCTCTGGCAAAGGCGACAGATAAACGATGTCAAAGAGCAAGAACAACTGCCTGAACTTGGTGTACACCCTGGTGTTTGTCAATAACTAACGTTTTATATCGGTCGGATCTTTCGCCCTCGCTGCCCTTCCGAGATTGGAAGCCGCTGCGGAGGCGGACCGTCGAAGAACGACGCTTCTCCACCTTGACATGGGCAATGCTGAAAAGCCTCCCTGCAAAAGCGTATCTCCTATTGGGTCAACGCCGCTTACCTCCCGCAGGAGTGTCAGCAATTCAGAACCTGCCACTCCTCCAACTATCAACGTGGGGCGGCTGGCTACGACAGCTGCTCAAGCTTTTTTGCGTTGGATGGGCTTTCCCATGTAATCCGCAATGATGGTGAAGAGACGTGTACCGAGATGGTAGTCGGCTTCCGTATTCGTGCCTAGCAAGCCAATCTCAAACCCGAACCGGGCTCGCTCACCTCCCCTCACCCCACCCGCAACACCCGCAGCCGTGGATCGAGCAAGTCGCGCAGGCCATCGCCCAGCATGTTGAGGCCGAGCACGGCGAGTGCGATGGCGAGACCCGGCCAGACGGCAAGCTCGGGCGCCTGGAAGATGTAGGTCTGGGCATCGCGCAGCATGCGGCCCCACGACGGCACCGGCGGCTGTGCGCCCAAGCCGAGATAGGACAGGCCGGCCTCGGCGAGAATGGCGACGGCGAACTGGATGGTCGCCTGCACGATCAAGACGCTCGCGATGTTGGGCAGCACGTGGCGCAGCGTGATGCCGAGCGGGCCCTGGCCCATCGCGGTGGCCGCCCGCACGAAGTCGCGGCTCCACATGGCAAGTGCGGCGCCGCGCGTCACCCGCGCGAACACCGGCACGTTGAAGATGGCGATGGCAAGGATGGCATTCTGCGCGCTCGCCCCCAGCACCGAGGTGATCAGGATGGCGATCAGCACGGCGGGAAAGGCGAAGATCAGGTCGGCGGTGCGCGACAGCGCTTCGTCCACCCAGCCGCCACGCGCCGCCGCCCAGGCGCCGAGACAGACGCCGATCGCCAGGCCGATCACGACGGCGATCAGGCCGACCGTGATCGAGGTCTGCGCCCCCACCATGACGCGCGACAGCACGTCGCGACCGAGATGATCGGTGCCCAGCAGGTGCGCCCCCGACGGCGGCATCAGCTTGGCCCGCATCTGCAAGGCGTCGATGGGATGCGGCGTCCAAAAGATCGAGACCAACGCCGTGCCGACGAACAACAGCAGCAGGACGGCGCCGACCTGGAAACCGACATGGCGCGCGGCGCGGGTGAGAAAACCCGTCATGCCCGCACTCGCGGCCGCGGGTCGAGCAGGGCGTAGGCGAGGTCGACCACCAGGTTGACGGCGAGCACCAGGATCGTGAACAGGATGACCACGTTCTTGATCACGATCAGGTCGCGATTGTTGATCGAATCGTAGACGAGCTGACCCACCCCGGGCAGGCGGAACACGCTTTCGATGATGACCGCGCCAGCGATCAAAAAGCCGGCGATCAAGCCCGCGACCGTGGTGACGGGGATCAGCGCGTTGCGCAGGGCATGGCGAAAAAGCACGCGGCGCTCCGGCGCGCCCTTGGCGCGAGCGGTGCGGACATAGTCCTCGCGCAACGTATCGAGCATGGCCGAGCGCGTGACCCGCGTCAGGATGGCGATCTCGCCCAACGACAGCGACAGCGCCGGCAGCACCAGCGCATGGACCGACTTGAGAGGCTCTCGCCAGCCGGGAAAGCCGCCGGCGGGAAACCATTGCCAGGTCACGGCGAACAGCAGCACCAGCACGATGCCGAACCAGAAGTTCGGCACCGAGATGCCGATCTGCGAGAAGCCCATGACACCCCAGTCGCCCGGCCGGCCGTGCTTCCAGGCGGCGAACACGCCGAGCGGGATGGCGACCAAGGTCGCCCACGACAGCGCCATCGCACCCAACGGCAAGGTGACGACCAGCCGGTCGCCGATCAGCTTGGCGACCGACGTGCCGTAGGCGTGGCTGTTGCCGAGATCGAAAGTGAAAAGCCCGCCGATCCACGACAAGTAGCGCGTGCCGAGCGGCCGGTCGAAGCCGTGCTTGGCGCGCAATGCCGCCAACGTGTCGGGCCGCGCGTCGGTACCCAGCATGACCAGCGCCGGATCGCCCGGCAGCACCTCGACCACGGCGAACACAACGACCGTCGCCAGGGCAAGCGTCACCAAAGCCGCGGCGAGGCGGCGGGAGAGGAATTCAAGCATTGCGCATGGCCTTCCTCCCCACGAAGTGGCGAGGTGTCCGCGCAGCGGACAGAGGGGTCAAGAGCAAGCCGACAATGCTCATGACCTCTCCGTCGCCGCATGACGGCGCCACCTCCCCAACTTCGTTGGGGAGGAAATCTACTTCCAATAGACCCCCGTCAGATCGATCTGTGGTGTCGGCGAGTTCTCCCACAGGCCGACCAGATCTTTCTTCCACACGCCGATCTTGGCGAGCTGGAAGAGGAAGCCGTTCACGGCATCGCGCGCAATGATGCGTTGCGCCTCTTTCAGGAGCTCGTCGCGCTTGGCGAAGTCGGTGGTGGCCACGACCTCGCGCCACTTGGCCTTGAATTCCGGCGAATCGTAGCCCCAATAGTAACCGTCGCGGGCATAGCGATCGAGATCGTTGGCCTCGGTATGGGCGACGATGGTGAGGTCGTAATTGCGCTCCCTGAACACCTCGGAGAGCCATTGCGGCCACTGCAGCTGGCTGATTGCGACCTTGATGCCGATCTTGCCGAGCTGGTTGGCGATCACCTCGCCGGCCCGTTGAGCGTAGCCGACCGGTGGCAGCTTCAGGCTGGCGTCGAAACCGTTGGGATAGCCCGCCTCGGCGAGCAGCGCCTTGGCCTTGGCGAGATCGAACGGATAGGTCTTGGTGAGATCGATATAGGCTTTGTTGTGCGGCGCGAAATGGCTGCCGATCGGCACGCCGAAGCCCGATTCGGCGGAGATCAGCTCGTCGCGATTGATGGCGTGGGCGATGGCGCGACGCACCCTGGGGTCGTTGAACGGCTTCTTGCCGTTGTTGGTCGCCAGGATCACCTCGCCCTCGGTGGTGCCGACGACGACTGAAAAGCGTGGATCCTTGCGCAGGCGATCGACCAGCTCGGGCGCCTGGAAACCCGGGAAAGCGTCGACATCGCCGGCCAGCAGGGCGCTCACTTGCGCCGAGGGATCCTTGACGATCTTGAAGATCACCGTGCCGAGCTTGACGATGCTCGGGTCGCGGTAGGTCGGCGACTTCACCAAGGTGATCGAATCGCCTTCTTTGCGCTCCTTGAACATGAAAGCGCCGGTGCCGATCGGGTTCTTGTCGTTGGTCGGCGCCGACTTGGGATGCATGATCGCCGAGTCGCCCAGCGACAGGCTGTAAAGCAGGAACGAGTTGGGCGACTTCAAGGTCACCTTGACGGTCGCCGGATCGACCTCTTCGACCTTCTCGATGTCGGTGTAGAGCGACTTGGCCGGGTTGGTCGAATCCGGTGCGAACAACCGGTCGAGCGAGAACTTCACGACCGAAGCATCGAGCGGCTCGCCATCATGGTACTTCACGC